>JABUSX010000287.1 GCA_021442545.1 Eubacterium sp.
AACCTGGCTTCCGTGTGGAACCTGCCGGTGCTTTTCATCTGCACCAACAACACCTACGGCATGTCTACGCCGATCGCAAAGGTCATGAAGAATACGGATATTTCGAAACGGGCGATTCCCTTCGATATGCCGTCAGAGTCGATCGACGGCAACGACATCCTCAAGGTCTATGATACGGTCAAAAAGGCCCGCCGCTATGTTCTGAAGAACGGCCCGATGCTGATCGTGGAAAATACCTATCGTATTTCCGGCCATTCCAAGAGCGACGGCAATCTGTACCGTACAAAGGACGAGATCAATGCCTGGAAGGAAAAATGCCCGATCAAGCGTTTCCGTGAATATCTGATCACAGAAGGAATCTTCACGGAAGAAGAAGTGGATAAAATGGTTAAGCAGGCGGAGAAAGACATTGAAGATGCCGTCGCCTTCGCGAAAGCCAGCCCGGAACCCAAGGTTGAAGACGTTTACGACGATGTGTTCGCATAAAACGATAAGGAGAAGATCATGAGCGTAATTACATATGCACAGGCTATAAATGACGCCATTTCCGAAGTAATGCGGAAGGATGATACGGTCTTCATGATGGGTGAAGACATTGGCGTATACTGCGGAGCCTTCGGGGTTTCCAAGGGAATGGTTCAGGAATTCGGTGAAGACCGCATCATGGATACACCGATCGCGGAGCAGGCTTATGTCGGTGCGGCTGTCGGTGCCGCTATGTGCGGACTGCGGCCGATCGTGGAGCTGATGTTTTCGGATTTCATGTGCGTCTGCTTCGACGAACTCGTTAACGAAGCAGCCAAGCTGCGCTTTATGTTCGGCGGGAAAGTCAAGGTTCCGATGGTCATGCGGACGGCTTCCGGCGCCGGCACCGGTGCGGCGGCACAGCATTCCCAGTCGCTTGAAGCAGCGCTTGCCCACTTCCCGGGACTGAAGGTCGTGGTTCCTTCCACTCCGTACGATGCAAAGGGCCTGCTGAAAACAGCGATCTACGACGACAACCCCGTCATGTTCCTGGAGCAGAAAAAGCTCTACCGCATGAAGGGCGAAGTGGATGATGCAGATTATACCATTCCCCTGGGAAAAGCGGATATAAAGAGAGAAGGAAAAGACTGTACGATTGTTACCTACGGACGGATGGTGCACGTCTGCCTGGAAGCGGCGGAAAAACTGGCGCAGGAAGGCATCGAGGTTGAGATCGTGGATCTGCGGACGATCGTTCCGATGGATACGGAGACGGTTATCGAATCCGTGAAAAAGACGCACCATGTGCTGATCGTGCATGAGGCCTATCAGTTCCTCGGTGTCGGAGCGGAAGTCGGCAGCCAGATCGCAGACAGTGACGCTTTCTATTATCTGGATGCACCGATCCGCCGGATCGGCGGTAAGAGCACGCCGATTCCGTTTAATCCCACGCTGGAAGCAGAAACCTTCCCGACAGTCGAGAAAGTATACAACGGAGTAAAGAGTCTGCTCTGACGGAAGACCGGCAGATCCCGAAAAAAAGCTTCAGCAGAAAAAAACGCAGAGATCCGGATCGCCGGAGCTGCGGAAGCTGTAGTTTCTGAGAAAAAAAGGCGCCGCAGAAACGAAAGGGACTGCGTATCCTGAGGTTTTCGGAGGCGCTTATGAAAAAAGAAGAAATGGGAATCATCCCATTTCTTCTTTTTTGCGGATTACTTTCTCTGCTGTCTGCGTATCGGTAATGAGAGAGTGGAGGTAATGCCCGTTCAGGGCGCCCAGAATGGAGTTGATCTTCTTTGCCCCGCCGCCCATGCCGATCACGCATTTGTGTGAAGGAAGGTCCCGGATATCGATGGAAACGATCCGGTTGCGCAGCTGGGTCCTGCAGAGGCGGCCGTTCACATCAAAGAAGTTTCCGCAGATATCGCCGGCGGCATGTGCGTTGACAAGTTCGGCGATCGTTTCTTTATCGAAAGAATAATCGGAAAGGTGATCGGCTCCGGCCTGAGGCTCTTCTCCGATTCCGACCAGGGTAAGATCCAGACTGTGTGAAGCCGCAAGAATGTTTGCGATATCCGGTTCCTTTTTTATCGCCTTGCAGAGGTTTTCATGCTGGCAGATGAAGGGAGCCGTGATCACGACCGTCTTTCCGGAATACTTGTTGATAAAACGCTGTGCCAGCAGGTTCGGCTGAAAGTTGGAACTCGTGGACGCGCCGCCGACAAGGGTATAAAGCGTGAGATCCCGGATCCGTGCGTTCGGGGTCAGGTACTGGATCATGTTATTCAGTGTACGCCCCCAGGTCAGGCCGATCTTCATGTCGCTGCGCAGCTTCTGTTCGATGTAGAGGGCGGCTTCGGCGCCGATCCGGTCGTTCAGGGTTTTTTCGTCGGCAGATCCGGCGTCGATAAGACGAATGTCGGCCAGCCCGAACAGTTCGCACATTTTTTTCTCGAGACGGATCGCATTCTGCTTTCCGCGTACGTCCACGATCTCGAACTTGATCATGCCTTCGGAGCGTGCTTCATCAAGAAGCCGGTTGAGCGTGACCCTGGAGATGTTCAGCCTCTTCGCGATCTCCGTCTGGGTCAGACCGTCTTCATACAGATAGGTGAGCGCTTTCAGCTTCATATAATAGCGTTGATCCTGAGAAAGCGGCATGGCAGCTCCTTTATTAGCAGACAGTTGAAGGAAACACGTTTGTACGTCACCGGCGAACACGATCCTGTATAACCGGAAACAAAAATACACTTTCACCGGAAAACCAGCGGACCATCGTCGAAAACTCTGTTCATACGCTGCCGGTGAACAGGATGATCGTTTGACATGTATCTTACATTTTATAAAAGCGTACTTCAAGTGTAAATTGAAATTTACAAATGTAAATTTTGATAAAAAGATGATTTTTCGCCCGAAACGGAAACACAGGGGGAACCGGTACCCTCTTTCTGAACGGCCTTGCCGGACGGAAATTCTTTCCGAAAGCCGTCTGCGGCCTTGTAAAACAAAAGATATTGACAGAGATTCAAGCCTGCTATATAGTGTAAACGAATGAAAACTTACAACAGAAAATATAGTTTACAAATGTAAAGATACTAAAGGAGGCACTCTGATGGCAACAGCAAAGACGACGCAGAAAAGGACTGCAGCAAGAGCAAAAAAGCCTGCATACGACAAAGAGTTTCTGGAGGAACTCATGGTCCGTATGATGACGGTCAATAAATTTGAAGACGTTGCGTTCTGGCTTTTCGGCCAGGGTCTCGTCCACGGAACGATGCATCTGAGCATCGGCGAGGAAGCGACCGGCGTGGGAACAACGGCTGCCCTCAAGAAGGATGACTATATGCTGGCGACCCACCGCGGCCACGGACAGGCTCTGGGCAAGGGCGTGGACGTAAATTCCATGATGGCCGAGATCCTGGCCCGCGCGACCGGAACGAACCACGGCAAGGGCGGCTCCATGCATATCTGCGACTTTGACAACGGCATCCTCGGCGCAAACGGCATCGTCGGCGCAAACGGCCCGATCGCCTGCGGCGCAGCCCTGACGATCAAGATGAAACAGATTCCCGACCGCGTCTGTGCGGCCTTCTTCGGTGACGGCGCTTCCAACGAAGGCGCTATTCTGGAATCGATGAACCTGGCAGCTGCATGGGATCTTCCGCTCCTGTTCATCCTGACAAACAACACCTACGGCATGTCCACACCGCTTTCCCGCGTAGTCAAAAACACGGACCTGCGCATGAGAGGCGAAGCCTTCGGCATGAAATCCTTCGAATGCGACGGAAATGACGTTCTTGCCGTATACGAGACCGTGAAAAAGGCAAGAGAATGGGCAGTTGCAGGAAACGGCCCCGTTCTGGTCGTGGAACATACCTATCGTACATCCGGACATTCCAAGAGTGACGGCAACCTCTACCGCACAAAAGAAGAGATCCAGTGGTGGAAGGACAGAAGCCCGATCGTCCGTTTCCGTCAGTATCTCACGGAAAACAAGATCTTTACCGACGCCGAGATCGATAAGATGCAGGAAAAAGCGGATAAGGTCGTGAACGATTCTGTTGAATATGCAAAAGCACAGCCTCAGCCTGCAGTGGCAGACCTTGAAGCAGACGTGTATGCGGACTGAGAAGGAGGAACGTACGATGAGAGAGATTACATATAAAGATGCCGTTCGCGAAGCCATGTGTGAAGAGATGCGCCGCGACGAAAGTGTTTATTTTATGGGTGAAGATATCGGAGCATACTGCGGTGCCTTCGGTGCCTCAAAGGGAATGCTCGAAGAATTCGGTCCGGAACG
>JABUSX010000275.1 GCA_021442545.1 Eubacterium sp.
GATGCCACGCGGGAAGATGCGGAAGAGATCGCTCTTTCCGAAGTGGCGGAGGTATGGGATAACGGAGACAACTCCGCCGGTACGATACCGGAACGGATCTCGGAGGAAGCCGGCAGGATCCTCCTTTCGGCGGACCTGATCTGGGCAAAGGGTCAGGGAAACGTGGAGACCCTTCATGGCTGCGGATTAAATGCGTACTATTTCTTTCTCTGCAAATGCGACTATTTTGTCAACCACTTCGGAGTCACGCGCAATACCGGCATGATCCTTCATGACAGGGAGTGGTAATCCCCGAAATACAACGAAAAGATACCGCCGTATCAGAAACAGCCGGCAGGGAACGGACTGACGGAAAGAGTTTCATTCTGCGGGCAAACGACGGCGGAAACAGCAGAGAGGAAATGCATGAAGCGTAATTACAAGATGACGGTCAGCTATGACGGGACGCGCTATTTCGGATGGGAACGTCAGCCGGGAAAAGAGCTCACGATCCAGGGAAAGCTGGAATCGGTTCTGAATCTGATGACGGATGCATCTCCGGATTCTCCGGTTACCGTGATCGGTGCGGGCAGGACGGATGCAGGAGTACACGCCCGGGCCATGACGGCGAACGTTCTTCTTGATACGGATATGAGTGAAGAAGAAATCCGTTCATATATGAACCGGTATCTGCCGGATTCGATCAGCGTGGACGAACTGAAAATCTGTGCAGACCGCTTTCACAGCCGGTTTAAGGCAAAGGGAAAGACTTACTGCTACACCTGCTGGTGTGACGTAAAAAAACCGGTTTTTGACAGGCGTTACGTAACGGTTCTTGAAGCAAGGCCGGATGCTGCGGCCATGCGTGCTGCAGCAGCGTTTCTTACGGGCACGCATGATTACAAAAGCTTCTGCGGCAATTCCCATATGAAAAAATCCACGGTGCGCTGCGTGGATTCCATTGAGATCAAAGAACGCGGATCCTACATCCGCTTCTATTTTCACGGAAACGGCTTCCTTCAGCACATGGTCCGGATTCTGACGGGAACCCTGCTGGAGGTAGGTTACGGAAGACTGAAGGCTTCGGATATGCCTGCAATCCTGGAAGCCTGCGACCGGACGGCGGCCGGACCGACCGCACCGGCCAAAGGGTTGATGCTCATGTCTGTAGATTACTGATTATCCGCGCAGTATTCCTTCAATATAAATATTCTTGACTTTCAAAAATCCCACATATATAATAATTGGGCGCGGTTGCCCACGTGCAGCGGGCGTAGTGCGCCCTTTGTGTTTCTCTTTGTGAGATACGACAAAGGAAACGGAAAGATTTCGGCAGAAATGACGGATAAAAAGTTTGCGGAGTCGTGAACCATCCGGAGATCCGAAGCTTCGAAATGTCCGGAACCGTTATTCCGATACTGAAAATCTTCCATAATAAATAACATCAAGCAGCCGAAAAAAACAAGGAGGAAATCGAATGCCAACATTTAACCAGTTAGTAAGAAAAGGTCGCGAGACTTCCGTGAAGAAGTCAACGGCACCGGCATTGCAGAAGAGCTTCAATTCTCTGAAGAAACGGTCTCTGGATCAGTCTTCTCCGCAGAAGCGCGGCGTCTGCACAGCCGTAAAGACAGCTACTCCGAAGAAGCCGAATTCGGCTCTGCGGAAAATCGCCAGGGTAAGACTTTCTAACGGAATCGAAGTCACGAGCTACATTCCGGGTGAAGGCCACAACCTGCAGGAACACAGCGTTGTGCTGATCCGCGGCGGAAGGGTCAAGGATCTTCCCGGTACCCGTTATCATATCATCCGCGGAACACTGGATACGGCAGGTGTTGCAAACCGCAGACAGGCCCGCTCCAAATACGGCGCAAAACGGCCGAAAAAGTAACAGGATAGTAAGATCAGGCAACAGACAGCTGCCGCAGGGCAACTGTTAAGAGACTCACAGATGTACGGGTATTTCGAAAACCGAAACGGCTGCAGGTCAGAGAACCTTACCGGTACAGACACAGATTGTGAGTACCTGTGATTTAATCGTTCATGATTAAGGAGGGAAGTAAACGTGCCACGTAAAGGACATACACCCAAAAGAGATGTATTAGCAGATCCGATCTATCACGATAAGGTCGTAACCAAGCTGGTCAACAATATCATGCTGGACGGCAAAAAGGGAACGGCACAGAAGATCGTGTACGGAGCTTTTGCTAAAATGGAAGAGAAGACCGGTAAACCGGCACTGGAAGTTTTCCAGGATGCTATGAACAATATTATGCCGCAGCTGGAAGTTAAGGCACGGCGTGTCGGCGGAGCTACCTATCAGGTTCCGATCGAGGTCCGTCCGGACCGCCGCCAGGCGCTGGCTCTTCGCTGGATCACCATGTTCTCCCGCAAGAGAAGTGAAAAGACCATGGTTGACCGTCTGGCGAACGAACTTCTGGATGCAGCAAACAACACCGGTTCTTCCGTAAAACGGAAAGAAGATATGCACAAGATGGCAGAAGCAAACAAGGCTTTTGCACATTATCGTTTCTAAGTTAATCAGAAGGAGGGATTCTTTTGTCAGAAAGAGAATATCCCCTGGAGCGGACCAGGAACATCGGTATCATGGCTCATATAGATGCCGGAAAAACGACATTGACAGAGCGCATACTGTACTATACCGGTGTGAACTACAAAATTGGAGAGACATACGAAGGTACCGCGACGATGGACTGGATGGCGCAGGAACAGGAGCGGGGCATTACGATCACATCGGCTGCCACGACCTGCCACTGGACCTTGCAGGAACAGACGAAGCCGAAGCCGGGTGCGCTGGAACACCGCATCAACATCATCGATACACCGGGACACGTCGATTTCACGGTAGAAGTAGAGCGTTCTCTTCGCGTGCTCGACGGAGCGGTGGGCGTGTTTGATGCGAAAGGCGGTGTGGAACCCCAGTCAGAAAATGTCTGGCGTCAGGCTGACACATACCATGTTCCGCGTATGGCATTTGTCAACAAGATGGATATCCTTGGTGCTGACTTCGACAATACGGTCAGCGAGATCGTTACGAAGCTCGGAAAAAATCCTGTTGTAGTAGAACGTCCGATCGGAAAAGAAGATTATTTTCAGGGCATTATCGATCTCTTCGAGATGAAGGCATACATCTACAATGATTCCAAGGGGGAAGATATTTCCGTTACGGAGATCCCTGAGGACATGAAGGATGAGGCGGAACTCGCTCATGCCGAGCTCGTGGAAAAGATCGTCGATTTTGACGAGGATCTTATGATGCAGTACCTCGAAGGCGAAGAACCTTCGGTCGAGGATCTGAAGAAGGCTCTTCGGAAAGCCACGATCGAAAACAAAGCGGTTCCGGTTCTTTGCGGATCAGCGCATCAGAACAAAGGTATTCAGAAGCTGATCGATGCCGTCATTGAATACATGCCGGCTCCGACAGACGTTCCGGATATTACCGGGACAGATCTGGACGGCAATGAGATCGTGCGGCATTCATCGGATGAAGAGCCGTTTTCAGCACTGGTATTCAAGATCGTTTCCGACCCGTTTGTCGGCCGTCTGGCTTACTTCCGTGTCTATTCGGGAACGCTCTCTTCCGGATCCTATGTGCTGAATGCAACGAAGGACAAGAAGGAACGTGTAGGCCGTATCCTTCAGATGCATGCCAATAAACGTACGGAACTGAACAAAGTCTATTCCGGAGATATCGCGGCAGCGATCGGCTTCAAGCTTTCCGGAACCGGCGATACGATCTGTGACGAAAGTCATCCGGTCGTGCTGGAATCCATGGAGTTCCCGGAGCCTGTTATCGAACTTGCGATCGAGCCGAAGACAAAGGCCGGACAGGGCAAGCTGGGTGAAGCACTCAGCAAGCTTTCCGAGGAAGATCCGACGTTTAAGGCGCACACGAATCCGGAAACCGGTCAGACCATCATCGCCGGTATGGGTGAACTGCATCTGGAGATCATCGTTGACCGTCTTCTGCGTGAATTTAACGTAGAAGCCAACGTCGGTGCTCCGCAGGTTGCCTATAAGGAAACGATCACGAAGCCCTCGGATGTCGACAGCAAATACGCAAGACAGTCCGGCGGACGTGGTCAGTACGGACACTGCAAAGTTCGTTTTTCGCCGATCGAGGCAAACGGAGAGGAAACCTATACCTTTACGAGTTCGGTCGTCGGCGGCTCGATCCCGAAGGAATATATTCCTGCGGTTGATTCCGGAATTCAGGATGCAATGCGTGCAGGTATTCTGGGCGGCTA
>JABUSX010000459.1 GCA_021442545.1 Eubacterium sp.
TCACTATTGACTTAGAGACTCTTGTCGAGGAATCCCTTATCCGGAAGCATATATGGCGGAAGATGCGCCCCTGTTATCCATGGAAAATCATGTCTTGTCCACCCTATGTCCGTTCGTGCAGACACGGCGGCCTCATCGCTCAAAAAACGGGAGAAACTTGAATTTTCAAGCTTCTCCCGCTATAATCTACTTGGAAAGGTTATCGGATGTGCTATCCGATTGCCCTCCGTTGTTTTATTTCTTATAAAGAAATAGCATCAACTTTGGGTGGGTTGGATGCTATTTCTTTTTGTTATGATTGTCCAGATATGACAATGCCGCAAAAATCACCAACAGCAACGTTAAAACGTCCGTAGTGCTCATAGGCATCACCCTCCTCCTTTTTTCATCAGAGGGCAACCGAGCACAAGAAATACTCATCCATTCTTTCCTTTCGACTATTAGTATATATTATCATATTTCATTTATTATGTGAAGCAGGGAACAGGACGATCTCTTCTTTGATTTCGGCTGTCTTTTTTCTTTCTTGATTTTATTCTTATCATTACAGCACTATCGGAAAAAGCATAAAAACCAATGCACTTACGTACTACTGTTTTCTTCTGTTTCCCTACAGCTTCAGGAATTTCCGCAGCTGCTTTTCCTCTGCTCCGGGAAATTCTCCGGCAATCTTCGCAATGATTCTCTTTTCTGATTCCTTCGGCTTCTCCTTATAGGCGGAAGTCACATGTTTATATCCGAAAATATGCTCCGGCATGCAGTACACGGCTGCCGCCCAGCCATAGGGCTGCCCTTTTTTATTGATACGTCTCCGGAAGTCCTTCACACACAGATATCCCTGCATCTGCAGCCCGGTTATCGTGCCCTCAAAGCCTTTCTCCCTGCTTTTTCCGAAACCGGCTTTTTCTTTCAGTTCCGGAGACAGAAGCTCTGTTGTAATCGTAAAGCAATCCATGATCTTTTTCTGACGGATCCCTGCTTTTCCGTCATCCCAGAGAGCATCGAAATCATAGCCATCCCGGCGGCAGTTCAGAAAATACGGCAGCCATTCTCCGGAAACAAACCCGGCCTTACCGGAAAAGAATTTTCCGTAGGCAATGTCCCCTGTTCCTGCAAGAATGCCTCTCCACTCCCACGGATCACGAGCCGGATCTTCGCTCCACCAATGCCGGGCAGCGGTGTGCTCTTCCATGGAAAAACCCGGAACCGCATTTCGAAAAAGCGGCAGAAAGCCAACTCTTCTGATGTAAGCCGCCGCCTCTTTCACGGTATGCAGGCAGTTCGGATCGTCCTCCTCCACCCCATACATTACCCATTCACCATTTTCTACCGACATAAAACCTTCTTTCTTTTTCGACATTTGGTCGTCCGGTTATCTCTGCGTTCCGATATTGCAGCAAATTCAGCACCTGCAGTATCCGGATAAACATATTCCGGCGCCCTCCATGGCGGCTTTTGCAGATCGGACAGAGAAATATTCTTCTCTGTATACAATCCGTTTTATTCTGGTATACAATATCTTCAGATATATAAATCCATTTTCTATTTAATACGAGGGGAAATATGGGTCTTTTCAAAATTTTCGGAGGCAGAAAAACCGGTTACTGGACGCAGAAAACGCATATTCTTCGTAATGATGAATTTATCTGCTCGGTCTGCAGGCGTTCTTCGCGGACTCCCGCGAAGATCTGCCCGTACTGTAAGTCTTCCATGACTGCGAAGCGTCCGAAATATGATCCGACATGGGTGGATGAAATCGAACTTCTTGATGAGCTTTTTGGAAAGAAGTGAATCCTGTTCTTCCACAATAACGGACATACCCTAAAATGTTTTTCAGCAATGAAAGACATATCCCGGAATGTTTTTTCAGAAACGAGTGACCTGCTCCGGGATTCTTTGTTTCAGCCGGGCCCGCCGGCTGTTTTCTGATCACAGCTTTTACACATACACCCTCGGCACGCGGCTCGTGATCGTGCAGGCCATTTCGTAGTTGAAGCGTCCGGCGGGATCTGCCACTTCTTCGATGGAGATGTGTTCGCTGCCGTCGTGTCCGATGAGGGTCACGGTGTCTTCCACGCGGACGTCGGGTATGCCGGAGGCATCCACCATGATCTGATCCATGCAGACGCGTCCGATGATCGGCGCGGATTTCCCGCGGATGAGAACTCTTCCTTTATTGGAAAGTGCGCGCGGATAGCCGTCTGCATAACCTATGGAGATGGTTGCGACCCGCGTTTTTTCTTTTTCCGTGACATAGGTCGCGCCGTAGCTGACGCCTTCTCCGGGTCCGATCTCCTTGACGTGGATCACATGAGTCTTCCAGGAAAGCGCGGGTATGAGATCCAGTCTGCTTTTGTCCACTTCTTCCGATGGGTAGAGTCCGTACATCACGATGCCGGCGCGCACCATTTCATACCGGTTTCCGTCGAATTCCATCGTTCCGGCGCTGTTGCAGATATGCCGGACCGGGATCTGCACGCCGCGTTTTTCCAGCATCGATACCATTTCCGCATATTTATGGAACTGACCGCAGGCATGCGTTTTTTCGGTCATATCGGCACAGGAAAGGTGGGTGAAGAGGCCTTCGATCTCGATGCCCGGAAGCGCGTTTATGGCAGCGATCTGATCTGCGTCTTCTTCGGTCACCTGAAAGCCGATCCGGTTCATGCCCGTATCCACGGCAATATGCGGTCTCGCTGTGCAGCCTGCCTCAAGGGCGGTTTTCCCCAGTGCTTCTGCCGTTTTGTAATCGTAGATGCACGGCCGTACATCGTATGCCAGCATTTCCCTGTACTGCGATGGAGACGTATATCCCAGGATCAGAATGGGATGGGTAATGCCGGCTTCCCTCAGTTCGACGGCTTCTTCCAGCATCGCTACGGCAAAGAAGTCTGCACGGCTTTCCAGTGCCTTTGCAACGGGCACGGCTCCGTGGCCGTATGCGTTTGCCTTGACGACGGCCATGATCTTTACGTCCGGCGTCAGAAGCTTTTTTACTTCATCCAGATTATGACATATTGCATCCAGGGAGACCTCGGCATAGCTGCGCAGGTATGTACTCATATTCATTCCTCTTGTATTTTTGCGGTTTCTCCAATCAGTCTATACCTCCTGCCTGCATTTGGAAATAGCGTGATGCGGGATTTTTTGCTATACTTTCATAGGTACACATCCTTATTATGCTCCGAAACAGGCTGTTTTCACATGAAATTAAAACGGCTGCAGTATCCCGGATTCTCAGCAGAAAATGCCTGATTACATCCCGGATCCTCAGCAGAAAACACTTGATTGTATGAGGAGGACACACGTATGAGACTGGTTACAAGATCTGATTTTGACGGTCTGGTATTCTAAATTACTTTAACGGGAGACATGCTATGTATCGTTTCTGTGTTTTTGACCTGGATGGCACCCTTGTAAACACACTCGCCGACGTCACCTTTGCGGTAAACCACACACTCGAAGGAATGGGCCTGCCCGTCTTCACGGAAGACGATTACCGCCTGATGATCGGAGACGGCGTGCAAAAACTTTGTGAACGCGTTCTGCCGCCGGAAGTGCGTCAGGATCCGGAAAAGTTCAACCACCTGCTTCGGGAATACAGTTCTTACTACAAGGCACATTGCTGCGACCGCAGTCTTCCTTATGATGAAATTCCCGGGGTTCTTCAGTCTCTTCGTGAATCCGGGATCCCGACAGCTCTTCTGTCGAATAAACCGCAGCCGCAGACGGATGTTGTTCTTGCAAACTGTCTTGCCGGACACACATTTCTGTATGCACGGGGGCAGTCTGACCGGTTTCCGAGAAAGCCGGATCCCGGCGTTTTCTTCGACTGTCTGAAGACGACCGGTTTTTCTGCCGAAGAGACCATCTATGTCGGGGACTCCAATGTGGATGTTCGGTTTGCTCATGCCGCAGGCGTACGCTGCATCGGTGCTGCCTGGGGATTCCGCGGTGAAAAAGAACTGCGGGATGCCGGCGCAGATTATATTGCGCAGCAGCCCGCAGATATTCTTTCCATAATTTCAGGCAGATCCTGATAAACCCGGCTTCTCTTCAAAAGCACTTACGTTTCAGAAGTAATTCTGCCTTTCAGCCGGTTCCGTTCGCTGCGGAGCCGGCTTGTTTTTCCGCAGTATCTCTGTTTTCTCCATCCTGGTCCGGGGCACACACAGAAAAATATTTCCTTCTCCTCAATTCCGTCACTTCCGTGTGATTCCAGCCAACATAAAGCCG
>JABUSX010000344.1 GCA_021442545.1 Eubacterium sp.
TCAGTTTCCTGTGCAAGAGGCTTAACTTCATTTTCAGCAAACTCTCTGAAAAGGGTCTGAGCAAGCTGATGTTTCTTAGATAAACCGAAATCCATTTTGTCCTCCTTAGGGTCCGGGCCGGTTGCTCCGGACCGATATTGTCAATTTTAATTATTTGCTGTAATCGTAAAAGCCTGCGCCTGTTTTACGGCCGAGCTTTCCTGCTGATACCATTGTACGGAGTAATCTTGATGCTCTGTACTTGGAATCGCCTGTTACTTCAAGGTAAACGTCCATAATGTGGAGACATGTATCAAGACCGATAAGGTCAGCAAGAGCAAGAGGTCCCATCGGGTGATTGCATCCAAGCATCATAGCCTTGTCGATGTCTGCTGCTGAAGCAAGACCTTCTTCATAAACCATAACAGCTTCGTTGATCATCGGAATGAGAATTCTGTTAACAACGAATCCCGGTCCTTCCTTAACTTCGATAGGATCTTTTCCGATTTCTGCAGCATAGTCATATACAGCCTTGAAGGTTTCTTCTGATGTGCTGTAGCCTTTAATAACTTCAACAAGTTTCATAACTGTTGCCGGATTGAAGAAATGCATACCGATGAACTTGTCAGGTCTGTTGGTAGCTGCTGCGATTTCCGTAATAGAGATTGAAGAAGTATTGGTTGCAAGAATTGTTTCAGGCTTGCAGATTTCATCTAACTCTTTAAATACAGATTTCTTGATGTTAATGTTTTCAACGATAGCTTCAACAACAAGGTCAGCATCTTTAGCTAATGCCAAATCTGTTGTGAAAGTAATCTTAGAAAGGATTGCTTCCTTGCCTGCTTCGTCCATTTTTCCCTTAGCAACAAGCTTGTCAAGGCCTTTAACTAATTTAGCCTTAGCGCCTGCAAGGATTTCATCGGTCATATCTCTGAATACAACTTCTGAGCCTGCCTTCGCCATAACGTGTCCGATATCAAGACCCATCTGACCTGCACCAATGATAAATACTTTGTTCATAATCATAATCTTTCTCCTTTAAATAAAACTCATACCTTCTGATTACTATTTATTAATAAAGTTCTTTTCTTTTCTCTTTTCAAGGAAAGCTCCCATGCCTTCCTTCTGATCATGGGTCTCAAAGCATTCGCCGAAGCATTTGCACTCGATATCCGTACCTTCCTTTATGCTGACCTGAAGACCTTCATTGATGGCCTTCTTGCACTGACGGACTGCGATCGGTGCATTTGCGGCTATCTTGGAAGCCAGCTTTTTAGCTGCCGGAAGAAGCTCTTCCTGCGGATAAACAGCATTTACAAGACCGATACGATAGGCTTCGTCAGCCTTGATGTTCTTTGCGGAATAGATCAGTTCCTTTGCAATACCGGAACCGACCAGACGGGCGAGACGCTGCGTGCCGCCGAAGCCGGGTGTAATACCAAGGCCGACCTCAGGCTGGCCAAAGAGAGCATTGTCGGAGCAGATGCGGATGTCGCAGCTCATGGAGATCTCACAGCCGCCGCCCAGAGCAAAACCATTCACGGCCGCAATGACCGGAATCGGGAAGCTCTCTATACGGAGGAAAATATCGTTGCCCTTGTGTGCAAAGGCTTCACCACCGGCGATATCGAGATCGAACATTTCACCGATATCAGCTCCGGCCACAAAGGATTTCTGTCCGCCGCCGGTCAGGATAAGGCAGCGAATCACGTCAAGATCCACTCCGTCCAGTGCTGCATTCAGATCATCGAGCACTTCACTGTTCAGAGCATTTAATGCCTTGGGTCTGTCGATCGTAATGATACCGACGGCCCCTTCCGTTTCATAGTTTACGTATCCCATGTGCAGTTCCTCCTAAAAAGGTGTTTGATAAATGATTTACCCCAGCAGCACGACTTTTTTACAGCATATTCACGATTTATATATATGAAAATCTGTAAAATATGACTGTTAAAAAATCATGTTGCTGAAACATCCTATTTATTTTACACTCACTGAACAGAGGTGTCAAACAATTATCAGACATATGCGTCACAATCCGAAGCCTGAAATGCAGCGCATCCGGACCGGTATGCTGACAGCCTGTTTATGAGCTTTTCATAACCTGATATCCCCCTGATTTTCCCGTTCCGGAAACCCTCCGGACATACCGAAACCAGGCTCAGCGCCTGTTGCTGCGGCGCCAGATGTTCATTTTCTCCGCTTCCGCGATCAGCTCATCCCGGAAGATCGGATTGGCAATCCCGATCAGGCTTTCCGCTCTCTGCCAGACAGTCAGCCCCTTCAGATTCACCATTCCGTATTCCGTAACGATGTTCATCGTATTTGCACGCGTATCTGTCACGATCGTACCCGGTGACAAGGTCGGACGGATCCGGCTTGCCGGTCTGCCTGTTGCCTTATCCGTAAAGGTCGAAGAAAGGCACATAAAGCTCTTTCCTCCTTTCGCAGCATAAGCCCCAAGTACAAAATCCAGCTGGCCGCCCGCACCGGAGATATGCCGGATGCCGGAAGTCTCCGCACTGATCTGACCGAAAAGGTCGATATCCACGGCATTATTGATGGAAATGAAATTATCCAGCTGTGCGATCGTGCGGTAGTCGTTTACATACCCCACCGGAAGGTTGAGACATTCCGGATTGTTATTCAGGAAATCATACAGTTTTTTCGTTCCTGCACCAAAAGCGTAAACCTGTTTTCCCCGCTGAAGAGGTTTGTATTTCCCTGAGATCTTGCCTGCCTCTGTCAGTTCCACGAAGGCATCCACATACATTTCCGTATGTACGCCAAGGTCCTTCAGGTCACTTTTTGCAATTTCTTTTCCGATCGCATTCGGCATACCGCCGATCCCAAGCTGCAGGCAGGCTCCGTTCGGAATTTCGGGAACGACATAGGAAGCTACCGCAATATCGATATCCGTAGGCGGAGCCGCTTCTCCCATGCTGTCAACAGGAGGATTGTCTCCTTCCACGACCATATCCACGTCGCGGATGTGGACGAGACTCGACCCGAAACAAACCGGGAAATTTTCGTTCACTTCCACAATGACCTTATCCGCTTTTTCCACGACGCTCTCAATATGACTCGCATTCGTACCGACGTTAAACCATCCGTGCTCATCCATCGGAGCAGCCTGGAAAACCGCCACATTCAGCGGATCTTTGCTTTCCGAGTAATAACGGGCAATTTCGGAATAGCGGACCGGCGCGTAGTAGCAAAAACCTTTTGCGATCGCTTTCCGTTCGATTCCGCTCATATGCCAGGAATTCCATGTAAAATGAGCCGCCGGATCTTCGATTTTAAAGATCTCCGGCACGTGGAACAAAATAGCCCCTCTGAATTTTACATCCGTTAATTCCGGAAGACGTTTTGCAAGGGCTTCATCCACCTTGACAGTCGTGCCTGTACACCATCCATAATCCACCCAGTCTCCGCTCTTCACCACGGAAGCGGCCTGTTCTGCAGTAACCAGTTTTGCCTGATACATTTTCTTAAAATCCATTCTTCACCTCCCATATGAAAAATCATCGGTTATCGGATGAACTCACTTTTATTATTATAGCACTCACTCTTCTGAATTAACCATAATAAAAAGATCACATATATGAAACAGCAGACGAGTTCCGGAAATCCGGAGGAAGTTATTCCTCAAAGCGAATGTATTCTGACATGTGATCTTATATGTGATCTTATGTATATTTTATTAATTACCAATGAATATATTGTATTTGTTTACCAATGAATAGATTGTATTTGTTTTTTGTTTCACTGAGAAAATTCACTTTTTATCACAACTTATGATCATCATAGCATCTCCGAACGAGAAGAACCGGTACCTCTGTTCAACAGCTTCCTGATAGGCTGACATTATCTTCTCCTTTCCGGCAAACGCAGAAACAAGCATGAGAAGGGTGGATTCCGGAAGATGAAAATTTGTTATCAGAGCATCCATGATTTTAAAATCATACCCGGGATAGATAAAAATATCCGTCCAACCGCTTCCCGCATGAAGGATTCCTTCATCATCCGCGGCCGACTCCAGAGTACGGCATGAAGTTGTTCCAACACAGATAATGCGGCCTCCGTCCCTTTTTACACGGTTAACGGTCTGTGCTGTTTTTTCACTGACTTCATAATACTCACTATGCATGTGATGCTGTGCCACATCATCCACTTTCACCGGACGGAAGGTCCCCAGTCCCACGTGGAGAGTGACCCGTGCGATCTGAACACCCTTCTCTTCTATCT
>JABUSX010000254.1 GCA_021442545.1 Eubacterium sp.
CTGATCGATGAGAACGGAAACCTGGTCGACGAGAACGGAAACCTGGTCGACGAGAACGGAAACCTGGTCGATGAAAACGGAAATCTGATCGATGAGAACGGAAACCTGGTCGACGAGAACGGAAATCTGATCGACGAGAACGGCAATCCGATCGATGAAACTGCAGCGTCAGATGCCGCGGCAGCCAGCAAGGTGATCGTTCTGGATCCCGGTCATTCAGCCGCCCAGAAGGGTGAAGTCGTTCCGATCGGCCCGGGTTCGGAAGAAATGAAGGACGGTGATACATCCGGCACGGCAGGAGTTGCAAGCGGCCTTGCAGAATATGATCTTACTATGTCGATTGCGCAGCAGCTTCGGGCGGAACTGCAGGCTCGCGGGTATACAGTACTTCTTACGCATGAAGATAACGGAACACCGATGAATTGTGATGAACGTGCCAACGTTGCCAATGCGGCAAATGCGGACTGCTTTATCCGGATTCACGCAGACGGTTCCGATGATCCTTCCGCATCCGGCGCACTTGGCATCTGCATCACACCGGGTAATCCCTGGACACCGGATACCTATTCCGAAAGCCGGCGTCTCTCGGACTGCGTGCTGGAAAGCTATTGTGCAGCTACGGGCATACCAAGCCGCGGTGTACTTGAAGAAGATAATATGACCGGAAATAACTGGGCCACGGTACCGACAACGCTTCTGGAACTGGGCTTTATGACAAACCCCGATGAGGATATGCGTATGGCAGATGCGGGCTATCAGCTTACGATGGTTCAGGGAATAGCAGACGGGATCGACCGGTTCTTCGGGTCATATTGAATTTCCGATTTTACTCGTCTATAATGAAAAAAAACAGACAGCTGGGGAGGAAAAGCCGCTTATGGATTACATGACAAAGATCGAAAAAAGACGCTCGGAAAGAGATTTCCGTAAAAAAGGGCTGACAGACAGCCAGATCGAAGAACTGAAGGCGTATTTTCCGAAAGCAAAGCGTCTGAAACCGGAGATTGAAACGGAAATCCTGTTTTTCAACGGGAAAGACTATGCGGATCGTCTGGAAGGCGTTGTCGGGTATATGGGAAAAGCTTTCGGCGCCCCGTGTTATATCGTGATCCTTTCGGAAAAGACGGAGAACCATATCATCAATGCCGGATATCTTACAGAAGATATGATCCTTATGCTCACGGAAATGGGCGTGGGGAACTGCTGGCTGACCGTCGTGGACGATGTTCCGGCTAAAAGAGCTCTGCTGCTGGATACGGATAAAGAGATCGTTTCGATCATTGCATGCGGTGAGACGAAAAAATCGGACCGCGGTCCGAGACTGAACATCACGAACCCTTCACAGGTGAATGTGTCGGGAAGAGCCGGAAACATAGCTCCGAAGATCCCGGAAAGCAAAATGGTCTTCGACGGAAAATGGGGTGTTGAGGTCAACTGGGAAGAACCGGGCATGGATCCGCTTGTGGACAAGGCTTTGTATGCGGCGTCTCTCGCACCCAGTTTTTTCAACAGACAGCCGTATCGTTTTATTTTTGATCCGAAATATGTCATTCTCTGCAGCGGAAAGGATGCGTTGGAAAAGGAAGATGATACGATGCTTGATGTCGGCGCGGCGATGCTGAATTTTGCCGCCGTCATTCAGGAGCAGTTCCGTGCAGATCCGCAGTGGGTCATCGGCGTGCCGGAAAATCCGGAAGAGACAGGTATGCCGGAAGAATACGAGTATGTTGCATACTTTCCGCTGAAGAAACTGAAATAAACACAGGTAAAGAATTATAATGAAGACAGCAATCGTGACCGATACGAACAGCAGCATGTCTGTAAAAGAAGGCAGGGAGAGAGGAATTTTCGTTCTCTCCATGCCTGTCATAATTGATGGAAAAATGTATCGGGAAGGTGAAGATATCACCAACGATGAAGTTTTCCGTGCGATGGCGGAGCAGAGACAGGTGTCCACATCACAGCCCTCTCTGGGTGAAGTCATAGATCTCTGGGAAGAAGTATTTGCACAGGGCTATCACGAGATCGTTCATATTCCGATGTCGAGTGCACTGAGCAGTTCCTACAACTCCGCAAAGGCACTTGCAGCAGATTATCAGGGAAGGATCCAGGTTGCAAATAACTACAGGATCTCACTTACCTTGTATGAGGCTGTTCTGGATGCAAAATTTATGGCGGATCAGGGGAAAGGTGCCATTGAGATCCGCCGTGCCCTTGAAGAACAGGCGGATCACGCAACGATCTATCTGACGGTGGAGACCCTGCAGTACCTGAAGCGCTCAGGCCGTGTAACAGCTGCTGCTGCGGCACTTGCCGATTTTCTGAACATCAAGCCGGTTCTGACAATCCAGGGAGACCGTCTGGATGCGTTTGCAAAGGTAAGAGGGATACTTACGGCGGAACGGAAGATGCTTGAAGCGACAAAACGGGATCTTCAGCGGTTCAAAGACCGGCCGGCGAAGAGTGTCATGGTCGGCTCCGTGGGAACGCTTCTGAACAGAGAAGCAGTCGATAACTGGTCAAAAAAGATTATGGATACGTTCCCTGAACATCCTTATCTCTATCACCCGCTTCCGACAAGCATAGCCTGTCATACCGGACCAAATGCTTTTGCTACCGGATTCGTGGTTCTGGAACATGAGTTTGAAAAATGAAACTGATTTCGTGGAATGTTAACGGCCTTCGTGCCGTTATAAAAAAGAATTTTCATGCTTTCGTAGAAGCAGAGTCCCCGGATATACTGTGCCTTCAGGAAACAAAGATGCAGGAAGGGCAGGCAGACATCGGGCTTGAGGAATATCATGCCTACTGGTGTTCGGCTGAGAAAAAGGGCTATTCCGGAACGCTTACATTGACAAAAGAAGAACCCCTGTCTGTTTCTTACGGCATGGGTATCGAAGAACACGATCATGAGGGAAGGATCGTGACGCTGGAATTTCCTTCTTTTTATTCCGTAAATGTGTACGTGCCGAATTCACGGAACGAACTGGTGCGTCTTGACTACCGGATGGAATGGGAGGATGCATTCCGCGGCTTTATCAAAAATCTTGAAAAAACAAAGCCGGTCATCATATGCGGGGACATGAATGTTGCCCATAAGGAGATCGATCTGAAAAACCCGAAGACAAACCGCCGCAATGCAGGTTTTACGGATGAAGAAAGAGGAAAAATGACAGAACTGCTGGACAGCGGGCTGATCGATTCCTTCCGTTATTTCCATCCGGATGCGGTGGATATCTATTCCTGGTGGAGTTACCGTTTCCGTGCCCGGGAAAAAAATGCCGGATGGCGCATCGATTATTTCCTGGTGTCCGAATCTCTTAAAGACAAGATGGTTCGTGCAGAAATACTGACGGAAGTGTACGGAAGTGATCATTGTCCCGTGCTTCTGGAAATCCGATGACAGGCTGAAAAAACAAAGTGTGACGAAATCCCGTAAAATGCGTATGTGTTTTACGGGATTTTTCTGTAAAACACATACGTTTTTTCGGACATTTTTCCGGATTTGCTCCATAAAAAAACACAAAACGTATTTCTTTGTGCACATTCCTTGTGATATAATTTTTACATAGGACACTTCTGTTAGTACGCAGCATTCTGCTGCGGAGAATTTCATGTAAAAAAATATAAAGTTTCTTTTCTGATGGACCCGGAGTTCCCCTTCCCGGTTTCATAAGGTTTGATCATTATTCCCCAAATTTCCCCAAATCATGGATCTGCGGCTTTTTCTGCTGCGTAAGAAAAAGAGCAGATACGTTCACCATTCCGGCCCGAAGCAGGAGATCGGACTGTTTTTGCGGCAAACGGCAAAACATATACCGTTTGCTTTGAAATCTGCTGAATGGGGCGGCGCTATCTGTACAATCGATTCTGGCGCTGGCGGAACCATAAATATCAACGGTGGCACCATATCTGGCAATAAGACCACCAGCCGCGACGGCGGTGCTCTCTGCTTGTGGAACAGCGCTGTCACAAACATTACTGGTGGCGAAATCATCAACAATTATGCCAACTACTGTGCAGGTGCAATTTCCAGTAGAGGCACTTCAACTCTTAATATTAGTGGCGGTCTAATTTCTGGCAATAGTGCAGTCTATAGCTCAGTCTACTGCGCAATTGACGGCTTTAGTAGTGGTCTTTCACCTCTTACTATTAGCGGCAATCCCGTCATTCGCGGCAACATGCGTGGCG
>JABUSX010000179.1 GCA_021442545.1 Eubacterium sp.
AAAGATGAAGAATGTACCGTTCCCTGGAATTTTGAGGAAGATACCGTTCAGGGCGCGGCAGTGCTTTATGCCGGATGGACAGAGGCAGAAAGTGAAGAGGCGGATCCTTCCCTGACAGATGGTGATAACAGCATTGAGGATGCCGGGAATCCGGACGAAGCCGCTGATGCGGGAGCAGACGGAAGTGGTATTTTCGATGATACAGATGCTGAAGATACATCTGAAAGTGCAGACGGATACGGCGAAACATCTGCAGCTTCGGACGGATACAGCGAAACAGCAGATATCACAGGCATTTTTGATGATGCAGACGTAACCGGCGGCGCAGAAACGCCGGATAGTGACCCCCCGGAGTTTCTGAAGGATCTGCGTGATAAAACGGATGCATCCGATCGTATCAAGGATTCGGATACGCCCGCGGCGCAGGAAGATGAAGAATTTTTCGAGGTCGTAAATTTTGAGATCACCCTGCCGACACCTGCGAACGGCATGACAGCGGAAGAAATTGCGGAAACGGTTTCCGTCAGCTGTACAGACAGTACCGGCGCTGTGATCGCGGACAGTGAAGATTTTTCTTTTGCACATGAACTCTTTTATCAGGATGACATAATATCTGCAGAAACGGACTATTATTTAAAAGGTGTTCCGGCCTGGTTCGTTCTGGATGGTGAGATTCCGTACGAGGTCGGCAGTCTGGAAATTAACGGTCAGACGATCCCTCATATTTCAGAAGCGGAGCTCGGAGAAACCGTGATGGTGAATAAAGCATCCTGTTTCCTTTCTGAGCCGGGGTATCTGACTGTTTTTTATTCGATCTATGAAGAAGCAGCACCCTGTACGGTGAGTGCTGCGCTGCCGACGTTTACAGAGGGTATGACGCCGGCGCTGGCTGCTGCCGCCACGACCATAGATCCGGCTTTAACAAATATTACCGGTATGTTTTCCGACGACGGAACCGACGAATACGAAACCGCTTATATTCCGGATTTGACATCCTGGTTTATCCTTGAAGGCACGACTTCGGATATGCCGACTTCTGTTCTTCTGGATGGGATATCTATTCCGATCATCTACGGAACAGGTTTTGCTCCGGAATTAATGAAAGATAGGTATCTCGATGCGGGCATATCGCATGCATATTACAGACTGGAAGACGGAAATGCCGTATTCGGCCTCTGCGTGGATGTATATCAGCACGAACCCGGAACCGGAGCACCTGTTTCCGTAACGATAAACGGAAATGTTACCGATGGCATGACGGTCGAAGAAGCTGCGGCAAGAGTATCCGTTTTGCCGGAAAATGCAGTGATCTATGATAGTTTGTTTACAGGGGATGAAGAAACAGAAAGGTATATGGCCGGCGATGCCCGGTTTTTCGTCATGCTTATTCCAATGGAAGAGGAACCGGCATCGGTTTCGCTGAACGGAAATGTTCTTCCGATTCTGACAAACATGGACCGGCTTGGCTATTACGTGCAGAACGGAGAGGAATCCTTTGCTGCATATGGAAATAACATGCTCTATATTCTTGAGTATGTCTATGAGAATGTTCCGCGCAATAGAGTGTGGATAAGTTACGACGGAAGGGAAGATGTCTACACACTGCTGGGGAAACGCGCTGCAGGCTGTTCTGTTGAAATTGATGCCGGCATAAGGGGCGGACACCGCTTCACAGGCTGGGAAAGTGATGACGACATTGTTTTTGAAGATCCCTCCGCTGCCAGGACGACTTTTGTTATGCCGGACAGAGAGGTCAATATCCGGACAAACTGGGAGCCTGTATCCTATACGGTTACCTTTGATCCGGTCGGCGGAACCGTTGATCCGGAAACAACAGTTACCAATGAATACGGAGAACTGGATGTATATCCGGAGCCCGAACCGTTAGATAGTGACCTCTATGAGTTTGTGGGGTGGTATTCCGAAAAAATCGGCGGAGAAGAACTGCGCAGGTATAATATCTTCGAAGAAGAGACGACTCTTTATGCACACTGGAATATCAAACGGCTCGAAGTCGATGACCTTGACGTTCCTTCCTGGGGGGAGACTCCGGATCACACGGTAAGCGTGCCGGAGGGATCCTTCTATCGGCTTATGACTCCGCAGGAAGTCCTGGAATACAACAGCAGTTCTTCACTTCCTTATTCCGCTGAGAATTCAGAGGGAGGTGTCGTCTGGTTCAGCAGACATTCCGATTGGACTACTTCCATCATGGAATCCACGGATCTGTTCAATAATGAAGAAGATTTATACTATATGAGAGCGTATGTTGTCGTTACGGAGCCCGGGTATGTATTTGACGAATATACATATCCGGAAATGCTGGTTAACGGTGACAGTTACCTGGGAAACAGCAATTCGTATTATGAGGACGATCAGGAAAAGAGACACTATGTAGCTTCAACGAATTTTGAAGTCACGGAGCCGACAGGCAGCTATATGGTTACCTTCGACCCGAACGGAGGCTCATTGGAAGGCATATCCGAAACAACCGTGGAGACAGACGGGAACGGACGGCTTTCGGCGCTTCCTGTTCCCGGAAACGGCGCTGCATACAGTTTCGATGGATGGTATACCCGGCAGTCCGGAGGCACGAAAGTCTATTTAAACAATGTTTTCAACGCGGATACAACACTTTATGCGCACTGGACCATCACGAATGTGTCTGTCAGCGGCCGTACGACACCTGACTGGGGTGAAAATCCGGATTTTGCGCTTGAGATTCCGGAGGATGCACATTATCACTTTGCAACGTTTAGTGAACTTGGCAGCGTGAGATGGTCGGATCGTTCATGGGCGGTTAACGGAGTGTTCTGGAATCATTACGATTATGATGGCAGCCGCTGTTATATGACAGAGACAGATGTGTTTAATGATGAACAGGGAACATATGCTCTTGAAACCTATATCGTGCCGGATGAGGGATATTCTTATACTGCTTCTTCGACTGCTTTGATCAACGACAGCCCGGTCCATTCCGAGATCGTCTGGGGATACTTATTGATCAAAACCGCACAGGAATCCGCTGCGGCACCGGCAGATGTGCCCAGGTATTCCGTTACGATCGATGCCGGGGAATCCGCTTATGGTGCCGGATCTTATCCGGAAAATGCGCTTGTCACGATCAATGCCGGAAATGCGGAAACAGGGTACGAATTCGGAAAATGGATCTCGAATGACGGCGTGGTATTTGATGATGAGACAAGCAGGAAAACAACTTTTGTCATGCCGGCACAGGATGTTGCCGTCTCCGCTGAGTGGGAAATGACCGATTACTGGGTGCAGCTGTATGGCGGAGGTGAGGGTTCCTATATCGGAGACGAATCTCCTGCCGGAGAGAATCCGGATGTAGCAAGTTTTCACTACGGAGATACGGTTACGATCCATGCCGGAACAAGGAATGACGCAGCGTTTATCGGCTGGGAATCGGATTGCCCGGACATTGAATTTGCCGATCCGACGAGTGAGACAACGACCTTTGTCCTGTCGACGACTTATTACAATACCGGAATATATGCAATATGGGACGA
The DNA here is from genome assembly GCA_021442545.1 of Eubacterium sp. GTDB lineage: Bacteria > Bacillota > Clostridia > Lachnospirales > Lachnospiraceae > Bilifractor. The sequence goes on from JABUSX010000179.1 coordinate 3,531, forward strand.
GACGCTGGTTACTCTTACCGTACACCATGAAGGCGTCGGAATTGATTCTGACGATACACATGAGAACATAAAAGCAGGCGAAGCAATTGAAATTAAAGTTCTTCCCAGGAAGGGATACCGGTTTGCCGGCTGGAACTGCAATGATGAGGAAGTCGTTTTCGAAGATGCAAGTCAGATGATTACGAGGATGACCATGCCGTCAAGGCACGTTACGGTCACTGCCAGCTGGGAGGCCATCGAATATGAACTGAAGGTGGAAGGCGGCGCTGAAGGCTCATTTGGAAGCGGAAAATACAAGTACAATCAGATCACTTCCGTTTCTGCCGGCAGCAGGGAAGGATACCGTTTTATTGGCTGGACGAGTGACTACGACCGCAGTCTGCTTGCGGATGATAAAGCAGCGGTGACCTTTGTTCAGATGCCTGACCGGGACGTAACTATCACGGCAAACTGGGAGATCATTGAATATCCCGTGACCGTAAACGGCGGAACCGCAGGGAGCGGAACCACAGACGGGAAATCCACCATCGGGCAGACCGTTTCGATCAAGGCAGCTGAGAAGGCCGGCTATGTTTTCAGGAACTGGACGAGTGAAGACGGCGTGGTCTTTGCCGATGCGACAAGTGCCTCGACGACCTTCGTAATGCC
>JABUSX010000377.1 GCA_021442545.1 Eubacterium sp.
ACATCTCGGCAAGGCAATTGCCAATTACGATTATTTTAACCGGGGCAGTTTTCAGATCACAGGGCTCTTTGATAATCAGGAAAAGCTGATCGGGACGAAGGTGCGCGGGCAGGAGATCCGCAGCATCGAGGATCTCCCGGTCTTTCTGAAGCATTCTTCCGTGGATATTGCGGCGCTGACCCTGCCGAAGGATAGTGCGAAAGAGGTTGCAAAGTTACTGGTCGAAAACGGTATCCGCGCCATATGGAATTTTGCCTACACGGATCTGGAGCTTCCCGACACTGTTCTGGTGAAAAATGTGCATCTTTCGGACAGCCTGATGCAGCTGTCCTATCGTTTGAACGAAGAGTCGGAAACCTGATATTCTATGCAGATTTTTTGCGGATTACAGATAAGCGGCTGTTACGGCGGTTTCGGAAGATCCTTCAGAAGGATCATCTGAAACTGCCTTTTTATTGATAACTTTCAGAAAGGATTTCATATGGATCAGATATTGACTGCAATGCAGATGAAACAGGCAGATATGTCTACGATCAGAGGCGGAACGCCGTCTCTGATTCTGATGGAAAGAGCGGCTATGGCAGTTGTAACGGTCATGCAGAAGCATCAGCTGGATCTGTCATTTCCGGTGATCTTCTGCGGCACCGGCAACAACGGAGGAGATGGTCTGGCCATTGCCCGTATTCTTGCCGATATCGGATACGCACCTGTTCTGATTGCTCCGGGGGGAAGCGGACGTTTCAGTGAAGAGAGGATGAGACAGGAGGATATGCTGCGTCCGTACGGCCTTATGCAGTATGAATATCCCGAACGGGAAATACTTTCCCGGGCAACTGTTCTGATCGATGCAATGTTCGGAACGGGTCTGACCCGGCCGCTTCAGGATACCTGGGCAGATTGTACAGAAAAGCTCAATGATGCTGCTTCTGAAGGTATTCCGGTTGTAGCTGTGGATATGCCTTCCGGGATTCACACGGACACAGGCCAGGTACTCGGCACAGCGGTAAAGGCGGATGTAACGGTTGCACTTGCCGCGTTAAAACCGGGTATGCTTCTGGATCCCGGCCGGCAGTATGCCGGAAAAACGGAAGTTATGCCGATCGGTGTTCGTTTGCCTGAGGCCGATGCGGCAGACGATGCTTTTACGGAGAAAGTGAACACGCATCCCGGCTTTCTGAAATCCGCTTCGTTAAGTGCTGAATCTTCTGAACCGGATTCGATAAGGTGCAGAATGCGCGTTGCCGAACAGGACCTGTACGCCTTTCCGAAACGTGATGAGACAGGAAACAAGGGGACTTTCGGAAAAAGTCTTCTGATCACCGGAAGCCGGACGATCTGCGGTGCAGCATATCTTTCGGCTGTTTCCGCACTCAGAAGCGGAATCGGTATGGCGAAAATCTATACGGAAGAATCAAACCGTATTCCGCTTGCAGCTTCACTGCCGGAAGCATTGATTTCGACATATTCCGATCCGGAACAGGACAGAGACAAAAGCATGGAAGACTGCGGAAAGGTGCAGTCATGGGATGCGGAACAGCTGGATCTGGATCTGGACTGGGCAGATGCCATCCTGATCGGCTGCGGCCTCGGCTGCGGAAGCATGGCGCGCCGGATTCTGAGCCACGTTCTTGAAAAGTCCGATAAGCCTCTTGTCCTTGATGCAGATGCATTGAATCTGCTTTCTGAAGATATAAAGCCCCTGAAAGATTACAGAGGAAGCTGTGTGATTACGCCCCACGTTCTGGAAATGAGCCGTCTTACAGGTAAAAAGGTCCGTGAGATAAAAGCAGATCCGTGCAGAGCGGCAGCGGAGTTTGCTGCGGAAACAGGGGTTACGGTTCTTTTGAAAGACGCAGTATCGGTTGCTGCCGATCCTTCCGGCAGGGTCTGGATTTATGCGGACGGATGCAGTGCACTTGCGGCAGCCGGAAGCGGAGATGTGCTGGCGGGACTTCTCTGTGGTCTGCTGACACGGTTCCGAAAAGAAAAACTCCCCGCGGCAGCACTGGCTATGTGTCTGCATGGAGAAAGCGGGAGGGCAGCTGCGGAACGGACGTCGGCGTCGGCTGTGCTTGCCGGGGATCTGCCCGCAGAGTTTTCCGGATGGCTGTAGGATGACTTCTGAAGTCCCGGAAATGGTTGTGAAAGTTTTCTAAAAATCAAGGCTTTTTGCGTATTTTCAGGCTTTCTGCAGATGCCGGAAAAAGGCCCGCGCCTTGACGTTCCGGAACACGAGTGCTATATTTTTAAAGTCGGCGGGGTCTGCGCCTCGTAAAGATATATATTAAAGTAGATATTCCGGATCGAAGGATCCGGATGAAAGCATGTCGTTTATCAACAGTCAGGAGGAACAGGTAAAGCGTATGTCCGGACATTCAAAATTTGCAAACATCAAACATAAAAAAGAAAAGAACGATGCCAAAAAGGGAAAAGCGTTTACAATTATCGGACGTGAAATCGTCATAGCCGTAAAGGAAGGCGGACCGGATCCTGCGAATAACAGCAAGCTTCGTGACGTGATTGCCAAGGCAAAAGCTGCCAACATGCCGAATGATACGATTGAACGCGGTATTAAGAAAGCGGCCGGAGATTCGAATTCCGCTAATTACGAACGGATGACGTATGAAGGTTATGGCCCCGGAGGGGTAGCGATCATTGTTGAAACCTTGACCGACAATAAAAACCGTACGGCGGCAGACGTACGTGCGGCTTTTTCCAAGGGACAGGGCAATATCGGAACACAGGGCTGTGTTTCATTCATGTTTGACCAGAAGGGACAGATCCTGATCGATAAGGAAGAATGTCCGCTGTCCTCAGATGATCTGATGATGCTGACGCTTGATGCCGGTGCCGAAGACTTTATCGAAGAAGAAGACGGTTACGAAGTACGCACGGATCCGGCTGATTTTTCGGCTGTCCGCGAAGCACTTGAAAATGCAAAAGTTCCGTTTGCCGAAGCAGAGATTGCAAGGATTCCGCAGACGAAGACGGTTCTTACGGCAGAAGCGGATATCAATAATCTTCAGAGGATTCTGGATCTGCTTGATGACAGTGATGATGTACAGAATGTGTATACCAGTCTGGATGGGGAACTGGACTGAGTACAGAGGAGAGATTGTCTGATTCCGGTATTTCGTACAGGAAAGAGGGTCCGTATGCGAAGCACCGGAAAGAAGTAACATAAGGGGAGCATAACAGGGGGAGAAAACATGTCGATCGGGATGGCTTTCCTGATGGGGCTTATACAGGGGATAACATCGGTATTGCCTCTCAGCAGTTCCGGGCACATTGCGCTGATCGGTCAGCTGACCGGGCAGACGGGTGCTGTGAGTCTTCATTTCATGACGATTCTGCATATCGGAACCTTGCTGGCGATCATCTGGACCTTCTGGAATGAGCTGTATAAACTTTTTCTGGCTTTTGTCGGAATCCTGGTGAGGAGTCTGGCAAATGTTCCGGTTTTGTTTAGGAACCTTGGCAATCCCTCAAAGGGACATTATTATCCCGTGGTCCGGGGAAATTATTCGAAACTGATGGTCATGATGCTGCTTGCTGCGGCCGTGGAACTTCCGGTTTCGCTTATTCTGCGCCGCTTTGCCTTTACAGGAGCAGGAAGCCTGATTTTTACGGCCATGGGGTTTTTTATTATGGCGCTTCTCTTTATGGTTTCGTCTTTTACGATCCCTTCGAAGCGCAGTCCCCGCACGGCAAATTACAAGGATGCTTTCATGGGAGGGCTGTTTCAGGGATTTGCTGCACTGCCTGGTCTTTCCAGACTCGGCTGTGCGTTTTCTGCAGGAAGTCTCTGCGGATTTAAAGGTCCTTTGCGAATGAAGACAGCCTACCTTATGGCAGTTCCGGCAATTATCGGAGGTCTGATCTTCGTACTGCCGTCACCTCAGGTTTCTTTTGAAGCACCTGCCGGTGTTCCGGCCTGTATTGTCGGGGTGGCGGTTTCGACAGTCACTTCCGTGTTTGTGCTGCGTTTTGCAAGACGAATCCTGGTCCGTTCTTCCGGAAGAGGATTTGCGATATATTCACTGATTATCGGTGTGGTCTGTATTATTGCGAGTTTCAGATGATTCTTTTGTTGGATAAAAGGGAGTAACGGTACTTTTGGCATCTTCCGGAGCAAAAAAGAAAACAACATCCAGAAAGAG
>JABUSX010000081.1 GCA_021442545.1 Eubacterium sp.
AGAACCGGAAAAAAGCGGCCCGCCCCGTACTGCGGAGGCTGAGCGATATTCTGAGTCTGCCTTCGGAAGATGTCTGGGATCAGGAGTCCCCTCTGTATATGCTGACGGATTCCTGTGATCTTTTCGGGGCCGTCTGCATAGCTGACCCGGATACTCTGCTGGCTGCAGCCGAAGCACTCGGCAGAAGCTATTACATCCTTCCGAGCAGTGTGCATGAATGCCTGCTTCTGCCGGATACCGGAGACTATTCGGTGCGTGAACTGAATCACATGGTCAGAGAAGTCAATTCCACACAGCTGGAGGAAGGAGATATTCTTGCGGATCATGTATACCGCTATGATTACGAACGGAGGGAGCTTGTGATCTGCATGGAACAAGCCTGAAAAGAGAAGAGACGATCCGCACGGATCGATTGTGTGAATCAGGGGAAAAGGCTCCTCCCGGGAGCCTTCCCCGGGTTCCCGTAAACGGCATTTTACTTGAATTTTATAATTTCGTATGCTATTATTTTCATGTTGCATACACTGCGGCAGTTTATGCGCCTGTAGCTCAGCGGATAGAGCAACGGTTTCCGGTGCCGTGTGTCGGAGGTTCGATTCCTTTCAGGCGCGCTTATAACGTTCGTTTATTGTAAGAATGCGGTAGATGTCAGCATTGGTTTTTCGGGGGAGGAAAAAACAAATGGCGAACAAAAACAGTAGCAATAACAACAATAACAAGAAAAAATCAAGTCCGGTCCGTGAGTGGTTTTCGGATAATCTGCGGTACATTCTTCTGATCGTCATCGTTATTATTGCTGCGCTGGTTGCCTTCCTGATTTTCCGGGAAGTGACGGACAAAAAGGGAGCGGCAAAGACATCGACGACCGTTTCCGCTTCGGCGACGAGCACACCTACGCCGACACCGACGGCCACGAGCACACCGACGCCGACGCCCACAAAGACGCCGACACCGACACCTACAAAGACGCCGACACCTACACCGACGCCTCTTCCGGACGTAACCCTGACGGATATGGAACCGGCGGCAACGCAGGCCGTTGAAAGCTATTTCTACAGTCTGCAGGCAGCAGGAGCAAATGAAAATATCGAGTATTATGATTCGATTCATGTGCAGACCTGCCAGGGACCGACGGAAGGCACCTTTGTGGCATACGCCGACTACGAATATAAATACTGGGATTATGCGGCCATGGTTCCGGGCCTGACAGAATTCTATCTGGCACCGAACGACGACGGAGTTCTTGAGGTTGTGGACGATGTTCCGGAAGATGTTCAGGATTATATGGATCTTGTTCGCCAGACACCAAGCGTACAGGCTCTGATCAAGTCCGTACAGGACAGATACCAGCAGGTGATGGATGCAAACCCGGAACTGAGCGCTTATATCGACGCTCTTGATTGAGATGAGAATCAATAAATATCTGAGCATATGCGGACTATGTTCGCGTCGTGAAGCAGACCGGCTTGTAGAAGCCGGTCGTGTTTCATTAAACGGAAAAACTGCCGAAAACGGCACAACGGTTTCAGAAGGAGATCTGGTCTGTGTGGACGGCAGATGCATAGAGCCTGCTGCTTCCAGAACCTATCTGAAGCTGTATAAGCCTGTCGGAATCGTCTGCACATCGGATTCGAGAGAGAAAAACAATGTGATCGATTTCGTGAATTATCCGGCACGTGTTACCTATGCGGGCCGGCTTGACCGTAATTCGGAAGGCCTGCTTCTTCTCACTGATGACGGAGATCTGATACAGGAACTCATGCGGTCTGCAAATGCGCATGAAAAAGAATACATTGTTACCCTTTCCCGGGAGATGACAAAGGAAGAAAGGATCCGTCTTCAGAACGGTGTTTATCTGCCGGATCTCGGACAGGAAACAAAAGAGTGCAGGATCCTGCCGATGGGAGAGAGAACTTACCGCTTTATCCTGACGCAGGGACTGAACAGACAGATCCGCCGCATGTGCAGGACATGCGGACTGTATGTCCGCCGTCTGAAACGCATCCGGATCGCCAGTCTTGAGCTGGGCAGCATGCAGCCGGGAGACTGTGCGGAACTGACAGAGAAAGAGCGGGATGCGCTTTTAAGTGCGGTGAAACAAAAATGAAAAATGATTATTTAAGCAGGAGCTTTCAGTAATGCCGATCAAAGTACAGAACGATCTCCCCGTCAGGGAGATTCTGGAAGAAGAAAATATTTTTGTTATGGACGAGGAACGTGCCATGCATCAGGATATCCGCCCTCTGGAGATCCTGATCCTGAATCTGATGCCTCTCAAGGAAGCAACGGAGCTGCAGCTTCTCCGCCTTTTATCCAATTCACCTCTGCAGCTGGACATTACCTTTATGATGGTGCGTTCTCATCAGGTGAAAAACACCTCGATCAGCCATATTCATAAGTTTTATCAGGATTTCGAAGATGTCCGTGACAGGAAGTTTGACGGTATGATCATTACCGGGGCGCCGGTCGAAATGATGGATTTTGAGGAAGTGGATTACTGGCAGGAACTGACAGAGATCTTTGACTGGTCTGAGACACATGTGACATCCACCATGTTTCAGTGCTGGGGCGCGCAGGCGGCTATGTATTATTATTACGGGCTTCCGAAAGAAGAGCTGCCGTCAAAAAAGAGCGGCCTGTATTTTCATGAAGTCCGCAATCGGAAAGTGCCTCTGGTAAGGGGGTTTGATGACATCTTTCTGGCACCCCATTCCCGTCATACCGAAACGCCGATCCGTCTGATCCGGGAATGCAAAGACATTATGATCCTGGCGGAATCCGAGGAGGCCGGCTTTTTTCTCGGAATGTCGGATGAAGGACGGAAGGTGTTTGTGCAGGGGCACCCGGAATACGGCCGCATGACCCTGGACAAAGAATACCATCGTGATGTGGAAAAAGGTATGGATGTTCCGGTTCCGGTCAATTATTATCCGGGAGATGATCCGGAAAACAAACCGCTTCTGACCTGGCGCGCAACCTCACAGAACCTGTATTTCAACTGGCTGAATTTCTACGTGTATCAGCTGACACCATACAATCTGATGGGAACCCCCGAATTTACGTAACGGCAGTTCTCCGCAGTGAAAACAACGTTTGAGTCTGCAGACGGCAGACGCCCGGAGCATCCGGTTCGGATAATCGATGTTGGCAATATATGAGGATTTGAACATATCCATATGAATGTTTTTCTGGACATACTGTCAGAGGCGGCTTTTGATACACTGCGGCTGCTTCCTTTCTTATATCTGACCTATCTTCTGATGGAATATCTGGAAGATAAGGCGCAGCCGAAGACGATCGAATTCGTGAAACGAACGGGAAGATTCGGTCCTCTTGCGGGAAGCCTTGTCGGCATCATTCCGCAGTGCGGTTTTTCCGCGGCTGCATCCAGTTTGTATGCGGGCGGCGTGATTACGGTCGGAACGCTCCTTGCCAGCTTTCTTTCCACGTCGGATGAAATGCTGCCGATCTTTATTTCCGAAGCAGTGCCGGTCGGGACGATCGTAAAGGTGCTGCTGACGAAGGTTATGATTGCTATGATCAGCGGCTTTGCGCTGGATTTTGTAAACCGGCAGCTATCCAAAAAACGAAAAGATAAAAGAGAGAGGCATATTCATGATCTCTGTGAACAGGATCATTGCCATTGCGAAGAAGGAAACATCTTCCTTTCCGCCCTGGTGCATACGATCCAGATCGCGCTGTTCATTTTCCTGATCTCCATTGTTATAGGCATTCTCGTGGAAACGGTCGGGCTCGAAACGATCGCAGGCTTCCTGAATAACCGTCCGATCACGGGCGTGCTGCTGGCCGGACTGGTGGGGCTTATTCCGAATTGCGCCGCATCTGTCATGCTGACGGAGTTTTATCTGAAAGGTGTGCTTGGACCGGGCCAGATGATGGCCGGCCTGCTGGTGAGTGCAGGAGTCGGGCTCCTTGTTCTGTTCCGCACGCACCGGATCGTAAAGAAAAACATTCAGATCATGGCGGTTTTGTATCTGACAGGTGTCTTCTGGGGTTTTCTGATCAACATGCTGGGCATCACTTTTTAGGTAACCGGATCAAAACCGGGCGTGATTTTTTAGTTTGTGAGAGATCCGGACGGACAATGCAGAATATGATCACGATCCCGCATACGGGTCTTTTTAAT
>JABUSX010000283.1 GCA_021442545.1 Eubacterium sp.
TCGACCGCGTCTACCGGAGCGATACGGCAAGGTCGTCCCAGGGCGGCAGCGGCATAGGCCTTTCGATTGTGAAAAAAATCGTGGAAGACCACGAAGGAAAAGTCTGGGCGACCAGCAAAGAAGGGGAAGGAACAGTCGTATACTTTGTACTGAGGAAATATCAGGGGAAAAATCAGGAGGAAGATTATGAGCAAAATTCTGATCATCGAAGACGAATCTTCAATCGCCGAGCTCGAAAAGGATTATCTTGAGCAGGCCGGTTATACAGTTGTTGTGGAAAATGACGGAAAGGCCGGACTGAATGCGGCGCTCCGGGAGGATATCAATCTGGTCGTTCTGGATCTGATGCTGCCCGGCATGGACGGGCTGGAAGTATGCCGCCGGGTGCGTGAAGCCAGAAACATTCCGATCCTGATCGTTTCGGCCCGTACAGAGGATATCGACAAGATCCGCGGACTGGATTTCGGTTCCGATGATTACATCACGAAGCCCTTCTCACCGGGCGAACTGGTGGCTCGCGTCAAGGCACATCTTGCTTTCTACGACCGCGTCATGTACCGTGCACAGCTGGAAGAAGAAAAGCAGATCGTGGAGATCCGCGGCATCCGCATCGACAAGACTTCGCGCCGCGTATGGGTGAACGGGGAAGAGAAGACCTTTACGAACAAGGAATTCGATCTCCTGACCTTCCTTGCGGAACATCCCGACCGCGTCTTCACGAAGGCCGAACTTTTCCGCGAGATCTGGAACATGGACTCCGTCGGCGACATCGCGACCGTGACCGTGCACATCAAGAAGATCCGGGAAAAGATCGAGTTCAATACCGCCAAGCCGCAGTATATCGAAACCATCTGGGGCGTGGGATACCGGTTTAAGGTCTGAAAATAAAAAAACAAATCATTTGAACCGGATGTGAATAAGCGGGATCCGGGCATCTCAGCCTTCAAACGGCCGTATCCGGAGCGAGGCTCCGATACGTTCGCAGATGTTCCTGGCTTCCGCCTGTTCTTCCTTCGACGTGACCTGATCCACCACCGTCATGACAACGTGGGGCACGTATGCCGTGCAGTGCTCTGCAAAATCCAGCATGGCCTGCCAGGAACCGATGCCGAACCGGGACCGCGTCAGCTTCAGGTAATCCTCCGGATTGTTCGCATTCAGGCTGATCGATACCGTATCGATCAGACCCTGAAGCATCGGAGCGGTGTCTTTGCCGTTGATGAGATCCGACAATCCGTTCGTGTTGATGCGGACGGGGATCGAATAATTGGCTTTGATCCACGCTGCTGCAGACAGCAGGTCATCCAGCCGCTCGGTCGGTTCTCCGTATCCGCAGAAGACGACTTCTTCTTTACTGTTCAGATCCCATTGCTTCAGACTTTCACAGACTTCCTCAACAGCCGGTTCTTTTTCCAGCCAGAGAGAGTCGGATCCGTATACGCCCGGCCCGTTCTGCCGCAGACAGAACGTACAGGCACAGGGGCATCTGTTTGTCATATTTACATAGATTCCGTTTTTTACGGGATAGGTGATCGTCATTTTCTTACTCCTTTTCAGCCAGATTGTAGCGGGAAGTGATTGAAAATTCAAGTTTCTCACGTTTACAAAATCTCTCGTTGTCCTGACTTTTCTGCCAAAACCTGTTTGTTTTTTGTATAAAATATTCTTTGACCGACACCATTTTATGGTAAACTATTACGGAATGATTGTTATCATTAAAGAATTTTTAACGGTATCCTTTTCAGAATTGCAACAGATATTTGTGGGAGGACGCGAATGAAAAAGAAAGTGTTGGCTATTGTCCTTACGGCTGCCTTGTGTTCGACATGCATGACGCCGGTATTTGCTTCGGAAGGAACGGATACCGCAGCGGAAAACGGAGCTGTAAACGAAATATCGGAAGATCTGAGCGTGGAAGATGCCGGTCTGACAGAAGGCATCGCCGCCGGTTACGATGTTTCAGAGACGGAGGATCCGGCAGACATTTATTATGCAGATTCTGACGATGAAGCGGAATTTATCACAGAAGATGATGCCATCGGTGAGGATCCGGCTTCCGGTGATATCTTCAATGAGGATATTTCCGTTCCGGGTTCGGAAGAAGAAATTTTCGAAGAAGCCGTTTCCGGAGAAATCGAATCCGTTACGCCGTCCTATGATGAAGAAGAAACCGATCTGCAGGATGTGAGTGAAGACCGGAATCTGAACGCAGCGGAAGTTTCTGAAAAGGAATCCGGAAAAAAGGTCCCCGGGGATGAAAAGGATGCGGAGAGTGAACCGGAAGGGCAGAGCGGTGATTCAGATATTTATATAGATGAAAGTAATTTCCCGGACAGTGTTTTCCGCGATTATATCCGTGAATACTGCGACACAGACGGGGATGATTATCTCAGTGAAGATGAAATCAGCGCCGTAACAAGCATGAATCTTCGTTACGGGGAGATCGTCGAATACGAAATCGAAACCCTTGAGGGAATTGGATATTTCACGTCATTAAAAGAACTCGACTGTTCCCATCAGGGTCTGACAGAATTGAATCTGGATGGCTGTTACGCACTGGAGAAGCTGGATTGTTCTTACTGTACAAATCTGGGAAGTCTGATAATCGACGGCGGCCCGGATCTGCATTATCTGGATTGTTCCTATAATAAACTGACATATCTGAATATGAACCAGTTTACGAATCTGGAATACCTGGATTGTTCTTACAATTATGATCCTGGCCAGGGTAAGAAACTGGGCACTCTCGAAGTGTTTGGCTGCCCGAAGCTGACCGAACTGATCTGCACAAATAACGACCTGAGCGAGCTGGATGTATCGTCATCCTCCGTACTGAAAAAGTTAGATTGTGCAGCGAATAAGCTGGAATCAGTGGATGTGGAAGGTGACAGAAGATTGACAGACCTGGTCTGTTACAACAATCAGCTGACGGAACTGAACGTGAATGACTGTTCCGGATTGATCACCTTGATCTGTTCGAATAACCGGCTGGAAACGCTGGATGTGAGTGACTGCACAGAGTTAAATTTCCTGAACTGCGGGGAAAATAATCTGACGGCACTGGATGTGAGCTCCTGCACAGAGTTAACAGAGTTGTGGTGCGTCGCAAACGAAGGCATAGGATCCCTGGATGTGAGCTCCTGTACAGGTTTAACAGAGCTGTATTGTTCGGGAACCGGGCTGGACACCCTGGATGTGAGCGCCTGTACAGGTTTAAAAAATCTGGAATGCGGGGATAACAACCTGAACGAACTGGACGTAAGTATGTGTCCCGGTTTATCAGGTCTGGTATGTCCGCACAACCGGATCAGCGAACTGGATATCCGTGGGTGTGACGGGCTGGTCGAACTCAGAAAAACCGGAACACAGTATGGCCCCAGCAAGTTTTTGGATTTCTATTCGTTCTCTGATAATGTAAATTACAATTTATCGTATGATCTGACTGTGAATCTGATCACGGGAGAGGAAATTCCTGTCGATGATCAGCATTTTCCGGACGAAAAATTCCGCGCGATCGTCAGTGAAAAATATGACACAAATAAAGATTACCTTCTGAATATGGACGAGATCGATGCCGTAACTTCCATGATTCTGAATGAAGAAGATATCTCCAAACTCAACGGAATCGAATATTTTACATCGTTAATATCCTTAGAATGTCAGAACAACGAACTGGAGGAGCTGGACATAAGCGGTTGTCCGGATTTAGCGTACTTAGACTGCCGGAATAACAAAATTTTGGAACTGGACCTGAGAAACTGTCCGGAGCTTACCGAGCTGTATTGTGCGGAGAACGGGATGAAAACGCTGATTGTAATCGACCGTTCGAAGTTAACGTACTTAGACTGCCGGAATAATCAGCTGAGTGAACTGGACGCAAGCGGCTGTACGAATCTGGTCGTGCTGTATTGTGCGGAGAATGAGCTGGAAAGACTGGATGTGACCGGCTGTCCGTTTTTAGGGGAGTTAAACTGCTTCGGGAATAAACTGACGTACCTGGAGGTGAAATACTGCCCGCAGTTAGGTTTCCTGATGTGCAGCGAGAACAACCTGAGGGAACTGGACCTGAGCAACTGTACGGAATTAGCCGTTCTGCTTTGCTGGGCGAATGAGAATCTGAATGAACTGGATGTGA
>JABUSX010000391.1 GCA_021442545.1 Eubacterium sp.
GTGCGGATCCGGACGTAATAAGTCTTCCCCTTTTGAATCTTGTTTCTGATTGAAACGGCTGTGGTCGTGTTTTTCCTGATGTTGACCAGGTTACAGGAAGAGAAGTCTTTCTTCGTGGAATATTCGATCTGGTATCCGGTCACTCTGCTGTTCCGTTTCCAGGAAGCCTGAAGAATTTTTCCGCTTTTATTCGTCAGTTTTGTCAGGGCCGTCGTCTTCGGCAGCACGGTGACGGTGATCTTCTTCGAGACGGCCTTGTAGTTGGATGTGGCCTTCCCCGTGATCGTGATCGTGGCGGAACCGACATAGTTCTTCGAAATTGTAATGACACCCTTTGAGGAGACCCTGATCGAAGCGTTGTTCGATTTAAAGGTTAATGTCGTGGGGGCTTTGGTCTTAAGATTGATCGTAACCTTCTGTGCGGAAGAAGAGGTTGTCTTTTTTATGTTTGCAGCCTTGATGACATTGGCAGCCTTGCCGACTTTCAGAACATAGGAGGCACTTCCTGCGGCATATATCCTGCCGGCAGAAGCATTTACCGTGATCCTTGCGGAACCGGCACCCTTGATCGTGACCTTTCCGTATTTGTCCACAACGGCAACCGACGTATTGCTGCTGGTGTAGGAGAGAGTGCCGTCGGTATCTTTTACGGAAGGCGTAAAGGTGAAGGCGGCATCGCCGTAAACCTTGATGACCGTATCCTTTGAAAAGGCAAGGGAAGGCTTCTTCCCGCTGATTGTGAAGGAAAGTGCTGCCTCACCGGCATAATTTCCCGTTCCCGTTACGATGGCCTGAGCGGTTCCCTGATAAATGTTATTCCTGTAGGAGACCGTGTAGTCGCGGTCTTTTACCAATGTGGAGCCGGCGGCGTCTTTCACCGTAACGGCCGGGGTTTTTGGCGTTCCGTCCGAAACGTAGGACGTCGGAGAAAGAGTCATCCTGTCCGCGGATACTTGCTGCGGTGTTATGGTAAAGGAAGCTCTCAGCACGCCGGTGTATGCTCCGATGCCTTTTACTTCCGCAGATGCCTCACCCACCTCTATGTTGTTTTCCAGAGTAAGTGAATAATCGGTATCTTCAGTGAGTACGCTGCCGGAATAATCCTTCACACAGACCGGGTTTATGGCAGAACCGGTATATTCGATCGTGTCGGGAAGTTCGATATATGCACTCTGGCTGATAAAATTAATTTCATTCTCTGCATCATCCAGGATGTAGATGCGGAGTTCTTTGTCGCAGTCCAGAATCGAACCGTCCGGAGACCTGTACTCGTTGTAAGGATTGTCCGCTGAAAGAGTACCGTTCATGGCATCGATCAGTTTACCGCAGTCGGTAATGTTCAGCTCATTGAGTGCAGGGGTATTATGACCGTAAAAGTTTTTGAGCCCTCTGCAGCCGGTAAGATCCACCTTGGATAAGCTTTGGTCATTCCAGCAGTTCAGGAGACTAAGACCGCTGCATTTTTTGAGAATCAGTTTTTCGAGTGCTGCGTTATCATAGCAGTAAAGAGACTCGAGGTTTTGACAGCCTTCAAGATCCAGACTGGTTAAACTCACACAATTGGTGCAGTTCATGGTGGTGAGTTTGTAAAGATATTTCGTCATGATCAGCTGTTCGAGCTTTGCATTATCCGAGCAGTAGATCTCCTTGATATTCAGACAGGGGGTAAAGTCCAGTGCTGTGATCCCGGGGTTATTGCTGCAGTATAGTGTTTCGAGATCCCTGTCGCCGTCAAGTTTCAGTTCAGTTAAAGAAGCGTCGTTATTGCAGTTCAGATACTTAAGATTGAAGCAGCCGGAAAGATCCAGCTTTTCAATTCCGGGGTTATTGCTGCAGACAACGGTTTCGAGGCGCGGACAGCTGCTGGTGTTCAGTTCGGATAATTTCGGAACATTGCTGCATTTCAGTTCGACAAGGCTTCCTTTGCAGCCTGTCAGATCCAGACGGGTCAATGCTGGATTATCGGAGCACTCAATGTTGGTGAGCTTGCTGCATTCTTCCGTATTCAATGTTTCCAGGCTGCCGATATTGCGGCACAGGAGGGACTGCAGCTCGGGGCAGTACTGCAGATCCAGAGCCGCAACACCGGTATTTGAACAGGAAAGGTGTACCAATGCGGGGCAGTACTGCAGATCCAGAGCCGAAATGCCGGTGTCTGAACAGCACAGGACCATCAATGCGGGACAGTACTGCAGGTCCAGAGAGGATATTTCGTTATATTCACAATCCAGGGTCTTCAGTCCGGAGCAGTTCTGCAGATCTAACTCTGTCAGACGGTTCCGGTCGCAGATCAGAGTGGACAGTGACGTACAGCCTGTCAGATCCAGTTCGCCCAATGCATTGTTATTGCAGGATACGGAGAGAAGGTCTGACAGATTGCGGATGTTCAGAGTTTCAAGCTGATTTCCGGAGCAGTCCAGATACTGCAGCTTCGGGCAGCTGCTCAGATCCAGCTCTGTAATGCTGTTGTTTTTGCAGTAAAGCTCCGTCAGCTGCGCAGGAATATTTGTATTCAGGCCGGTCAGGCTGTTTCTCTCACAGTTCAGCGAGGTCAAAGCCGTGCAGGTACTCACATCCAGATTCTGCAGCTGGTTGTTATAGCAGTTCAGGCTGAAAAGACTCGTGCAGCCGGTTACATTCAGCTGCGTAAGACTGTTTCTGCTGCAGTCCAAAGAGGTGAGTTCACTGAGATCACCCGTATCGAGCGAAGAGATCCGGTTTCCTGCACAGTCCAGGATGGTCAGATAAGAAGCTCCGGATACATCCAGCGAACGCAGATCGTTTGTGCCGCAGATGAGTTCCGTCAGTTCGGTACAGCCGCTCAGTCCCGTGATCTCTGACAGTGCATTGGATTCACAGTTCAGAGTCGTCAGTGCCGTACAGTCCGAGACATCCAGAGAGGTGATCTGATTGGATTCACAGGAAAGCGTCGATAAGGAAGAGCATCCGCTGACATTCAGGGAAGTCATAACGGAAGACGAAGAGACGCTTCCGTTTCCGTCCACGACGGAATATTGATTATAGCCGCAGTATAAGGATTCCAGATCGGAAAGCCCGCTGACATCCAGAGCAGCCAGCTGATTCCAGGAGCATTTTAATTCGGTCAGAGCAGTATTGCGGACATCCAGATCAGTCAGACGGTTCCGGGAGCAGTCAAGTATACACAGAGAGGCAAAGCTGCCGGCATCCAGGGACGTAAGGAGGTTCGCGGAACAGTTCAGGGTAAACAGAGCCGGACAGCTGCTGATATCCAGGCTCGTAAGGAGATTTCCGGAACAGTCAAGTTCAAACAGAACAGGGCAGCCGCTGACATCCAGAGCAGTCAGCTCGTTTGCGGAACAGTTCAGGGCGATCAGTGACGCCGGAAGAGTGTCGGAATTCAGTTCTGTAAACCGATTTCCGCTGCAGGTCAGAAATTGCAGATTGCTGAGGCCGGAAAAATCCAGACCATCGCCCGCAGCAATATTGCTGCAGTTCAGAGAGTTAAGCCTGATGCAGTCGGAAAGATCCAGACTTTCGAGTGCTGTGTTATTGCTGCAGTTCAGAAGAGTGAGATTGCCGCAGCCGGTGAGATCCAGACCGGTGAGCGCAGGATCGTCATAGCCGTAAAGCTCGACAAGGTTTGAACAGCCGGCGAGGTTCAGTTCCGATAAATTCGCATCATTGTAGCAGCCCAGGAAAAGGAGACTGCCGCAGCCGGAAAGGTCCAGACTTTCGATTCCGGAGCAGCCGGAGCAGTAAAGCGATCTGAACTGTGGATATCCGGAAAGGTTCAATCCGGATAAACGCTCGCACTTGTCGCAATTCAGAAGGGTCAGATAGACAGAGGAAGCGGGCAGATCCAGACTTTCGAGGTTCGAGTCATCCTGGCAGTAAATCTCAGAGAGCATGCCGCAGTCCGTCAGGTTCAGACTGACCAGTTTAGGATCATTGCTGCATGTAAGTTTGTTCAGCTGTCCGCAGCCGGTAAGGATCAGTTCGGACAAAAGATCGTTATTCCCGCATTCCAGCTTCGTCAGATAATAGCAGTTGGTCAGGTCCAGCTTTTCAAGCGCAGGGTTATTAAAACAGTAAACGAACTCGAGAAATACCCC
>JABUSX010000029.1 GCA_021442545.1 Eubacterium sp.
TGATTAACTATCTGGCTTCACCGGATCAAACCGAAGGCTTTGACGATCTGATCAAAAACGGCCGCGAGCAACATGAAGCTCTGAAAGCACAGCTTTACACGGATGAGGCAGAGACCGGAAGCTTTGTATGGGCACCGGAGAACCGGAAGGAAGGCTTTAAGACATCCGGTCAGGTGCAGTATGTGGGGATCGGCGGCAACTTCCGGGAAGCAGGCTTTGATTATACCGCGGCGCTTTCGATTCTGAAGACGATCCTCAACTATGAGTATCTCTGGATCAATATCCGCGTCATGGGCGGTGCATACGGATGCATGAGCAGCTTCAGAAGAAGCGGCAACTGTTATCTTGTCTCCTATCGGGATCCCAATCTGAAGGAGACTCTGGATGTGTTTGAAAAACTCCCGGCCTTTCTGGAAAATTTCCATGTGGATGAGCGGGAGATGACGAAATATATCATCGGCACCATCAGCGAGATCGATACCCCCATGACAGCACAGGGAAAGGGCTCTGCGGCACTTCATGCCTGGATGGGAGGCTTGACCGAGGCGGATTATCAGAAGTCAAGAGATCAGGTCCTGGATGCGGATGACAGTGTGATCCGGGGGCTAAAGGATCTTATCGCAGCGGTGATCGCACAGAAACGGATCTGTGTTGTGGGAAGTGCAGGGCAGATCGAGAAAAATGAGGGGCTTTTCGAGCATACGGAGAGCCTGATCAAGGGGTGAATACCTATGGAACAACAGATTTCCAAACAGCACAGATCGGGGTTTGTGGCTCTGATCGGGCGGCCCAACGTGGGAAAGTCCACGCTGATGAATCATCTGATCGGTCAGAAGATCGCCATTACCTCAAGGAAACCGCAGACGACCCGGAACCGGATCCGCTGCGTATACAATGAAGAACGGGGACAGATCGTTTTTCTGGATACGCCGGGCATGCATCAGGCCAGAAACAAGCTGGGTGAATATATGGTTCATGCCATACGGCAGGCTCTGCGTGATGCAGATGCCGTACTCTGGCTGGTCGAACCGGAAGAACATGTCGGAGCGGGAGACAGAAGCATCGCGGAGATGCTGGAAAAGGCGGGACTTCCGACGATCCTTATCGTCAATAAAGCCGATAAAGTGAAAAAAGAGATCGTGCAGAAGGCCATGGATTCGCATCGCAGGCTCTGCCGCTTTGAGGATGTTCTGGCTGTATCGGCACTGCACGGACGGAATCTGGACGGCCTGATCGAGAGTCTGTTCAGGGTGCTGCCGTACGGACCGCGGTTTTTCAGTGAGGATACGATAACAGATCAGCCGGTGCGTCAGATCGCGGCAGAGATCATCCGGGAAAAGGCACTGCGTTCCCTCGGAGAAGAGGTGCCGCACGGAATTGCCGTTCTGATCAATAAAATGAAGACGCGCCGTGACAGACCGATCACCGACATCGAGGCAGAGATCATCTGTGAACGGGATTCCCACAAGGGCATCATCATCGGGAAAAACGGCACGATGCTGAAGAAGATCGGAAGCGAAGCGCGTCCGGAAATTGAGGATCTGACCGAGGGGCAGGTGAACCTGCGTCTTTGGGTGAAGGTGAGAAAAAACTGGCGGGAACGGGATGTTCTTCTGAAAAACTACGGTTATGATATCAAAGAAGAGTGATCCGTCTCCGTGCAGGTCGTCAAAGGCAGGAAATGAGTGAAACGCTGCAGGTAAACGGTATGGTATTGTCGGCCATGCCGATCGGGGAAAACGATAAACGTGTTGTCCTCCTGACAAAGGAGCTGGGCAAGATCAGCGCCTTTGCAAGACGGGCGAGACGGCCGGGAAGTGTGCTGATGGCGGCATCCGTTCCCTTCGCATCCGGCCGGTTTTTCCTTGTTGCGGGCCGTGATTCCTACGTGCTTGTCAACGCGTCGATCAGCCGGTATTTCACGGAGCTTGCACAGGATCCGGTCGGGATCTGGTACGGGTATTATTTTCTGGACTTCGCGGATTATTACGGCCGGGAAGGGATCCGGGCCACGGATATGCTGAACCTTCTTTATCTTTCCGTAAAGGCTCTGCTCCACCGGACACTGGATAATGCCCTTGTGCGCCGGATCTTTGAGATCCGCCTGATGGTGATCAACGGAGAATATGCGCCGTGCATGGAAGGGCTTTCCGAAAGTGCACTTTATACGATACAATACGTCTGCACCTGTCCGCTGGAAAAGCTGTTTACGTTTACCGTGAGTGAGGATGTTCTCCGGGAAATCTCGGAAGTGATCGACCGGCACACGGACAGGATCCTGGACAGGCCGCTGAAGAGCAGGAAGCTGCTTGAGGAAATGGCAGGCGGCTGAAATCAGAATACAAGAGAGAATACAAGAGAGAGGCAGGAAGAGGAAACATGAGCAGAGAGCTTGCAAAAACCTATGATCCGAAGGGATTGGAGGATCGTCTGTATCAGAAATGGCTGGACGGCGGATATTTTCATGCAAAGGTGAATCCGGATAAAAAACCGTTTACGATCGTGATGCCGCCGCCAAACGTTACGGGGCAGCTTCATATGGGGCATGCGCTCGACAATACGATGCAGGATATCCTGATCCGCTTCAAGAGAATGCAGGGTTATGAGGCTCTCTGGCAGCCGGGAACGGACCACGCTGCGATCGCAACGGAGGTCCGCGTGACAGAAGAGCTGCGCCAGAAAGGCATTGATAAGGACGAGATCGGCCGTGAAAAATTCCTGGAATACTGCTGGGAGTGGAAAGAAGAGTACGGCAGCCGGATCATCAGACAGCTTCGCAAGCTGGGTTCTTCCGCCGACTGGGAGAGGGAACGTTTCACAATGGATGAGGGCTGTTCCAGAGCCGTGGAAGAGGTCTTTGTCCGTCTCTATGAAAAAGGCTGGATCTACAAGGGCAGCCGGATCATCAACTGGTGTCCGGAATGCCAGACTTCCCTTTCGGATGCGGAAGTCGAACATGTGGATCAGAACGGTTTCTTCTGGCATATCAAGTATCCGATCGTCGGAGAGCCCGGAAAATATGTCGAGATCGCAACGACGCGTCCCGAAACGATGCTCGGCGATACGGCCGTTGCCGTCAATCCGGAAGATGAGCGGTATCAGCATCTGGTAGGAAAGATGCTGGAGCTCCCGCTGACCGGACGGCAGATCCCGGTCGTGGCCGATGCGTATGTCGACCGTGAGTTCGGAACGGGCTGCGTGAAGATCACGCCGGCACATGATCCGAATGACTTTGAAGTCGGAAAACGCCACGATCTCGAAGAGATCAACATCCTGAATGACGATGCCACGATGAATGACCTCTGCGGCAAATATGCGGGCATGGACAGATATGAGGCACGGGAAGCCATCGTGGGTGACCTGCAGGCACTCGGACTCCTGATCAAGGTCGTGCCGCATACGCATGCGGTCGGTACGCATGACCGCTGTCATACGACGGTTGAGCCGATGGTCAAGCCGCAGTGGTTCGTGCACATGAAGGAAATGGCCGAGGCTTCGATCGAAACGCTGAAGAAGGGTGACCTGGCCTTCGTTCCGGAACGCTTTGACAAGATCTATCTGCACTGGCTTGAAAATATCCGTGACTGGTGCATTTCCCGCCAGCTCTGGTGGGGACACCGGATCCCGGCCTGGACCTGCGGCAGCTGCGGAGAACTGATCGTGAAAAAGGGCGGAGCACCGGATGTCTGCCCGAAGTGCGGAAGCAAAGAGCTGGTGCAGGACGAAGATACGCTGGATACCTGGTTCTCGTCGGCACTGTGGCCGTTTTCGACCCTCGGATGGCCGGACAGGACGCCGGAGCTGGAATACTTTTATCCGACGGATGTTCTGGTCACAGGTTATGATATTATCTTCTTCTGGGTCATCCGCATGGTCTTCTCCGGACTGGAGCAGATGGGAAGCTCACCCTTCCACCATGTGCTGATCCACGGCCTTGTACGCGATTCGAAGGGCCGCAAGATGAGCAAGTCTCTCGGAAACGGGATCGACCCGCTCGAAGTGATCGACAAATACGGTGCGGACGCACTGCGTCTGACGCTGATGACCGGGAACGCCCCCGGAAACGATATGCGTTTCTACTGGGAACG
>JABUSX010000223.1 GCA_021442545.1 Eubacterium sp.
CATGTTGTAGACCGCTCCCTCCGTAAAAGCCGGCATGCCGGAAATGTTCCACTCCTCTATGGGTTCATCATCCTGTCCGCGCGCGACCTTGCCCATGCCGCCCCCGAACCTTACGGCATCGGCCGTGACCACGCAGTCATTCACGAGGCTGCGGCCCTCGGGAAGGATATTGTCCAAGCTTACATAGGCTTCGCAGTCAGGGGAGAATTCGAAAGTTCCGAGATAAATCCATGTGCCGCCGCCAATCTTCTGGTTGACCAGGAACTCGGTTGTGCCGGCCAGATGATGTACCGTATAATGGGCATCCTCGCTGCTGTTGGGGAGGGACTTGTATGAAATATAGACGGCATAACTGCCGCGCTCCGGGATTTCTGCAGTCCAGCGGGCTTCGGCCCTGCTCCAGTTCTGCCGGCTGCTGACACAGTCCGCCATGCGTGCCGTGCCCATCTCGAAAGGATTGTCCAGTTTCGTGTATGCCTCCTTGGCATCAGCGAAGCCCACTCCTGCGGTCTTCCAGACCCCGCTTTCCCTATAGCTTCCCTCGAGTCTGAGACCCTGGCCGCGAGGACTGTCGAAGGCCTTGTCGTTGTCGGCCACAACCTCATTGCGCTGGAGGTCGGTCTCACGCGGGGACATGGTGTATGCGCCTGCATTGCGAAGCATTGGAATCAGGAACGGAATGACATAACTCTGGGTGTACATGTCCTCGACCGTACGATGGATTGTGGCTCTCTGCCATTCCCATCGGTCTGTGCTTCTCTCGTAGTAGCGTCCATGGCTCTGCCACAATGCTATATATCTCCCACTCAGGCCGTTGGCGAAGGTCTGAGCGTCTATCTCGCGTATGAAAGGAGGGTTGTTGGGAGGTGTGCAGGACTCCTTGTAACTGTTTGGACGGCCGTCGTTACCCAGCCCCGGAGTGACTATGGACTCGAGGGTGTAGTTCTTGTAACGTATGACTCCGACCTTGCAATTGGCGTATTTGGCAGGAAAAAGGCTATGTAGCGTGGTCTTGAACCATGATACGTCAGAGTCGCGCCATGGGTAGTCACTGAGTTCCTGGGTGAAATAGAAATCCAGACTTTCGCCGCGGCGCAGCACCTTGTCTATTGCCAGGGCAGAATTGATGCTTGTGCGCTCCTTGAGAAGCACTTGAAGCGAATCAACTGCGCTTTTGAAGTCATCCTTTATCCTTTGGGCTGTTGCGCTGCCTGAGGCAATGCAAAGCAGGACGGCGAGTGTTAACAGTCTGTGGGATTTCATTTTCTGCAACTTCTGGCTATGTTGATTACGACGGTTATTATGGTTGCCAAAAGTATGGCCTTGCAGTCGGCTTTCAGGTCAGCGAAATCGCCCATTCTCCAACTGGTCAGGTATTTTTGGCCGAGTTCGGTCCCTCCCGCGATGGCGAAGCCGATGACGCCGAGCAATACGGCCGTGCCGACTCCTGCTATCCAGTTATGCGGACGCTTGCCCAAAGCCCAGTTGCCCAAGATAGGGAAGGGGAAGAACATTATGAAATGGACAATCTTGTCGGTTGGAATGCCGAAGTATGACCTGTGTATGCCATGGATATCGCTGAAATTGCCGAAGCACAAGTACATCACGCCTATGATGTACAGCAGGAACAGGATACGGAAAGGATCTCTCCGGCAGAACTGATGCAGCAGTATGAAAACTGCTTCCTCGCCGGCTGTACGAGTCCCTTCCTTTATCTGAAGGCATGGGAAATGCTGGCAGGGGAGGAAGCACTTCTCAGGGAGCTGACACCCTTTATGACCCAGGTTCTGTGCTTCGGGCAGAAACAGGGGCTGATGACGCGCGGTCTGTTAAAGCGTGCGGCTGTCCTTTCCGGTGCGAGAAAACAGTTTGAGCCGGCGGTCCTGCATCTTCTGTCGGCCGGATATGAAAAGTGGCCGGAGGATGACGTTCTGGAGGCCGTCTGTCAGACTCTGATCAAGGGCGATCCGATGCGGAAGGAATGTTTCCCGTGGTACGAAAGTGCCGTCAGACGGGATATCCGGATCACCCGCATGTATGAATTTTATATGGAGACCTGCCCCTATACGGCAGAAGAACAGATCCCGCAGGCCGTGCGGACTTATTTCGCAACAAATCATACGCTGGGAGAAGAAAAGAGTGCGCTGCTTTATGCAGGGATCATACTGCATATGGGGGAGGATGAAACCGATTATCTGAACTACGAAAAACACATGCAGCGGTTTGCACTGGAATCTCTCCGCAGAGGCAGGATCAACAAAAACTATGCGATCCTGTATGCGCATTTCTTCCCGAAGCCGGCAACGCCGGAGATCGCTTCCCTGATGGCGAAGGTTCTGTTTACCCATCGGGTGGCGGCAGACCGGAAAGGAATGCGCCGCGTTATTGTCTGCCATAATGCGCTGAAAGGCGAGTCCGTATATCCCTGCAGGGATGGAGTGGCTTATCCGAAGATTTATTCCGAAGATGCCTGTGTGCTTTTTGAAGATGAAAAACGCCGTCGTTTTGCGGTGACGGTTGCCTGCTCAAAGGAACCTTTGTTCCGTATGAAAGAGATTGCGGCTGCCTGCATGCGGCAGGGGATCGATGATGCCGGTCTGGAACTGTTCCTCTGCAGGGAAAAAGCCTTCCAGATGGATGTCAACAGTCACACGCTTGATTATTATAAGCTGGCAGAACGGAATTCTGCATTTACGCCTGCATGGCAGAAGATCGTGCGGCGGAAACTCCTGGAATTTGATCTGGAACATCCGGAACGTCAGGTGCCGGCATGCAGGATCCGGGAGGAAGATCTGGAGATCTTTGCGGAAGCGGATCGTTCGGCCGTAGCCAGACTTCTGATGAGGGAAGGGCGTTTCAGGGAAACTTTTCGGATCCTCTCCGAATTCGGTTTTGAACATATTCCTCCTGATACATTGCTTCAGGTCGCGGAGCAGATGATCCGGGAACAGAATCATGCATATGATGAAGAACTGCTCTTTCTTTCTGTCTGTGCATTTTCCGAAGGGAAAAGCAGTCCGGATACGCTTCTGTATATGAGGGACCATTATGAGGGACCTGCAGAAAATCTGTGCAGGCTGTGGAAGGCTCTTTCCGGAACCGGAATCGACCCGCTTCCTCTGGAGGAAAAGATTCTGGTACAGGCCTCGGCTACGACTGTTTTCCCGGAGGAAGGCGGACTCATCCTGGAAGATCAGATCCGGCGCGGAGGAAACCTGAAGGTGACGGAAGCCTATCTGAAGCTGGTTTCCGAATGGTATTTTATGAGCGGAAGAAAGACGGATGATGCCGTCTTCCGCTGTCTGGAAGAGGAATTCTCTGCGGATCGTCTGGAGGAAGATATCTGCAGGATGGCTCTTCTGAAATATTATTCCGCCTGCTCTTCCCTGACGGAAGAACAGAAGAAAACAGCGGGTCTGCTGCTGGGCGATCTGATCGGGAGAGGATATCGGTTTGCATTTTACAGGAAACTGCCGAAGGAACTGACGGAGATCTGGCAGCTGGAGGATAAATACTTCGTGGAAGGCCGATTTCGTCCGGATGCACGTGTGGTGATCCAGTATCGCTGCCAGAAAACAGGTGAAGCCGCCGGAGAACTCTTCGGTGAACCCATGCGGCATGTCTACAAGGGCATATTCAACCGGGAATTTTCACTTTTCCGCGGGGAGAGCGTGACCTACAATCTGCGGGTCATGACAGACGGAAAGATCCGCAATTCCGAAACGGGAACGATTACGGCCGGTGAAACGGATCCTTTCGGAAGAAGCCGCTATGCGCTTCTGAACCGTATGCTGGAAGCCAGAGAGCACGGCAGCCGGGAAAGCTTCCTGCAGGCCATGCGACTCTATCTGGATGTGGAAGAGGCCGGGAACAGCCTGCCTTTGCTGGACGGCAGCGCAGCCGGTGCCGCTCAGGATCGTGGTTTCACGGGGGAAAATAAAGCATGATGGATCGGAACAGGAATAAAGACGTGGCCGTTACGGTCGGGATCGATCTGAACAGGGAATCACCGCAGATCTGCTTTTATGACCGCCGGACAGACGATATGCAGACAGCGCCGCTGCGCAATGCGAC
>JABUSX010000185.1 GCA_021442545.1 Eubacterium sp.
GCTGAACCGGTGAAAAATCGTCACCGATTGAAAAAACGTCCAAAGAAACTGTCAGAAAGAAAATTTTAACGCACAAAAGAGCCCGCCTGCCCTTATGGACAGGCGGCTTTTTTGGAACTGTTTGAATGATATTTGTTTTACGATATAGTAAAAAAGTGATACAATTTGATTGACTGTAATGCTCAGATCCATGGAAAAGGTAAAGAATGGAAACCTTCTCGGAAATCGTATTTTTCATAGGACAGCTTGTTATACTTCCGCCCTATCTGGCGGCGACATCGAATTTACGGGGCCGTAAGCTGAGCACAGGGCAGGTAATAAAGTACATATTGATCTCACCTCCCTTTGTGTACATCTATACAATCTTTTTGTTTGGATTGATCGCGGCATTGAAACGAGCCGGCGTTCTGAGCGCTCTGAATGAAGAGTCCCTCCAAAATGCGGTGGCATGGGGGGATCTGCTGGCTCTCTTTTTGTCATATCTGCTGGCTCTTTTCTATTCAAAAGGAGCTAAGGGAAAAGATAAACTTCTTTTCTTTTTTGTATATCTCTGCTTCTACATAAGCCGGATGGTATTTGATATCACATTCTCTGAACTTCCGGAGATCCTCTTTTTCGGACTGGCTGTTCCCTGTATTTTTTCATACGCGATGTATCGTTTTCTTGCAAAGCCGCTGACGGAACTGGCGAAGATGGCGAAATATCTGAATGCCCATATAATCGTTTTTGCCTTGCTGCTTCAGGGACTGCTCATTCTGAGATTCCACTTTAATCTGTTCTTTATGCGTTATGATTTCATTTCGAATATTATGATGAAGAAGCTGTGGAATGTTGAGTTATGGTTCGGGTACCTGATACATATTCTTCTGCTGGTCGGCTGTGTCATGCTGAAACAGTATATGTCGAGTATTCGGGAAGTTGCAGAAAAGAACGATCAGCTGGCACAGAACAACCAGAAGATCACACGGATCTCCATAGATGCGTTAAAGACGCTTGCGGCTACAGTGGATGCCAAAGACAGTTATACAAACGGACACTCCATGCGTGTTTCCCGGTACGCAGAGAAGATCGCACGGAAGATGGGTTATGACCAGACTGCAGCAGATACGATCGGAAAAGCCGCAATGATGCACGACATCGGAAAGATCGGAATTCCGGATGCGATTCTGAAAAAGCCGGCGGTTCTGACGAAAGAGGAATACGACCGGATCAAGACGCATTCGGAAAAGGGGTATGAGATCCTGCAGAATATGGAATATATGCCGGAACTGGCCCTTGGTGCCCGCTATCACCATGAACGCTGGGACGGCGGGGGATATCCGGAGGGAATCAGCGGGGAAGATATTCCCGCTGTTGCGCGCATCACGGCAGCAGCCGATGCGTATGATGCCATGACGTCCAACCGGGCCTACAGTGCCATGAGCGTGAGTTATGCCCGGAGTGAAATAGAAAAAAACAGCGGAACTCAGTTTGATCCCAGGGTGGCAGATGCCCTGCTGGAACTTATTGACGGAAACGAGATACATGGCGTGTATGGAGTTTCGGATTCCGGAAATGAATCGGGAAACGATGCCGGAATTCATCGACGGAACCGGTGAAGCAACGGTCACTTTTCCTTTAGATCGACACCATGAAAACACGAAAACTCCCGAGCTTGCAAATGAAAAGCATGATAAAGAAGGAATGTGATAAAACATGACTTACGAAGAGTACAACAGCGAAATCAAAGAAAATCCTTATGTGGAGGCAGGGTCGCCGGTGCATGAAGTGATGCATAGAGCTGCACAGGAGGCTATGATGATCACATCGGAATTGAACGGAAGCTACCACACCAAAGAGGAGATGCATAAGCTTTTGGAAAGATTATGGGGTATTCGTCTCGATGAATCTTTTGCAATGTTTCCGCCCTTTTATACAGATTACGGAAAGAATACGAAGATCGGAAGGAACGTATTTATTAATGCCGGATGCAAGTTTCAGGATCAGGGCGGAATTACTATAGGAGACGGGGCTCTGATCGGACATAATACAGTACTTGCGACAATCAATCATGACCCGGACCCGGATAAGCGTGCAAGCATGATCATTCTGCCGATCACCATCGGAAATAATGTATGGATCGGGGCAAATGCGACGATACTGGCAGGTGTGACGATCGGCGACGGTGCTATAGTGGCTGCCGGTGCTGTTGTCGCAAAAAATGTGCCGGAGAATACAGTTGTTGGCGGTGTTCCGGCAAAAGTGATCAAAAAGGTACTAAATTAAATGAAGCCGGCTTAATGAGTACCGATGAGTTCCGAAATATCGTAGATGCTATAGTCTTCACTGTTGCCGTTCCGATAAGGAACGGCGTATTTTTCAATGGCGCGTATGTTTTATCATATGTCTTTAAACAAATTGAATTCAGAAATATGCATCATAATCTTCATGATCGAAAATTGACAAAATCCAATCATGAAAATATAATAATGATAGGAAATTTCAAAAATACGATCGTTTTATTAGATCGTGGAGGATATATATTTGAAAATACAATACGAAGAGATCAGAAATTACCTGACGGATATAAAGAATGCGGTTACAAATGATCAATATCGAATTGAACAAAACAGTCGACGGCAGGATAATCGGAATCTGTTTGAACAATATGTTATTGATGAGGCAAAAGCTAAAGAAATTCTTTTGAATCTTCATGTAGAAGATTTTTCGGAGATAAGAAACAACGAGCATAAAGGATATGAACATGAATTATTATATGTTTTCGGAAAAGATGTGACATTACTTGAAAGATTTGGTGATTCTGAAAAAGAAGTTTCCCTGTATATCAAATTTAATAAGCTTGAGAACAGATACGTGATCGTTATCTCGTTTCATGAACAAAAATATCCGATAAAATATCTTTTTAAGTGAAATTATGTATGTAAAGAGCAGGAGGAGAACATTGATGAATGCAAAGGAAAGAAAGGAGTTCTGTATTGAATGCCGGAAAGATACCGGATATGTTTTGCAAAAGAAAAAAATACACAGAACGATTAAGGGGAAAGAATATATATTTAATATCACGACAGCTATTTGTTCAGAATGCGGCGAGGAAATGAGTCTGCCCGGATTGATCGATAGAAATATGCATGAAATTGATGAGCAGTACAGAGCCGCAGAGGGAATAGTTGATATTGATGATATTCAGAATTTAATGGAAATCTATAAGCTAGGCAAAGCGCCCGTCTCATTAGCTCTTGGCTTTGGTGAAGTCACAATTTCGCGATACCTTGCGGGGCAGATCCCGTCAAAAGAGTATTCGGATGTTATAAAAGCAGCCTTGTCATCACCGGGATACATGAAGAAAAAGATGAGAGAAAACAGGGAGAAAATTGCAGAGACTGCTTATAAGAAAGCAATGGTCGCTGCCACACAGATGGAAAATCTATTCGCAGTGTCAGAAAAAATGCTCAGAGTAATAGCATACTTGTTTGAAAACCTTGAAGAAGTAACTCCGTTAATGCTGCAGAAATTACTGTATTTTATTCAGGGTGTTTCGTATGCTGTGAACGGAAAACCTATGTTTGAAGAAGATTGTCAGGCTTGGGTACATGGGCCGGTTTTTCCTGAAGTGTATGATTTATTCAGAGATTTTAAATATAATCCGATTGAAGATGCCAGATTTGCTCTTTTCGAAAGAACGGCAGGCCGATTATCAGATGATGAAAAAAAAGTAATTGATCTTGTTATTGGGTCATTTGGATTGTATGGAGGAAAAGTGCTTGAACGGATAACTCATAACGAGAAGCCGTGGATCGATGCCAGAAAAGGCTATTCCGACGGGATTCCGTCAAATGAATTGTTAAGCAAAGAAAGTATCAGGTCGTATTATCAATCTGTAAACAAAGAATATGGAATAAGTAATGTTGAAGGGTTGAAGAGATATATTCAGTCAACACTCAAAGGTATTCTGTAAGAATTGTAACGATGCAGAATTACAGTGGTGGCTGATGAAACATGATGCATTTTGGATAAGTTCAGTATGGATGAAGTTTTGATGGCATAGTGGGTCTGATCGG
>JABUSX010000291.1 GCA_021442545.1 Eubacterium sp.
CGCCTCGCACCTTCCTTCTGATCTTTGAAACCGCTTTCATTTTCTAATCAAAAATTATCACCGAATGATATGCTTGTCAATGTGAAAATATAAAATCATACCATTTTTGTCTAATACATCACGGATATGATTTGTTTTATTGTATATTTTTTACTAATAATTTTAGTTTCGAAACTTTCTTTACAATGAAAGCGCTTCTATTTTTGGGCGAAATCGGTTTCTTTTTCTTTTCAGACATACTGTCATGATTTCTGTCCGGAAATTCCGGTCCGGAAAAAGGCACGGACAAAATTTTACATTTTATACTATCAATGTATACATTTCTTTCGTTTTTGCCATTCAGATGCACTTCGTGACTGATGTATTGTTATTCGAAAATGGGTGTGCTTAACTGATGTCAGGGGAGATAAGAAACAGGGGGGAGGATATTAAAGAAGGATTCCGAAAAACAGGGAGGGAACTGAAATGAAAAAAAACAAATCCTCTCAGAGCAGCATAAATGAAGAGTTTCTGCAGGCAGAAACAGGCCGGCATTCGCCGGTCAGTGAGCCGGAAACGGATTCAGAAGAAGATCTAAAAGAAGATCCGAATGCAGATACAAAAACGGCTTCCGAAACAGACTCGAACACAGATATAAAAACAGCCTTCGAAACAGATTCGAACGCTGATGCAGAAACAGCCTCCGAAGCAGATTCGAACGCTGATACAAAAATTGATCCCGAAACAGATTCGAACGTCGTTTCCGGATCGGTTCCGAAGGCATATACAAATATCTACTCCGAAAACAGGGAGGAGCTGTCTCTCCGCGAGCCCAGACTCATTCCCAGACCGGTAACAGGAACGAGCTCCCGAAGGAGCCCGCATCCTTTCAAATAATGTTTACACAAGCCACTGCCTCAGAGAAGCGATGAGTCTCTCAAAATCAAGCGGTTTCGGAAGGTGGTCATTCATTCCCGACTCTTTGGACTGCTTAACATCTTCCGCAAAGGCGTTCGCCGACATGGCAATGATCGGAATCTTCCGGAGATATTCTCTTTCCGAGGAACGAATGGCACGTGTGGCTTCATGTCCGTTCATGACCGGCATCTGAATATCCATAAAGATCATATCGTAGGCGCCGTCTTCGCTGCTTTCCATCC
Source organism: Eubacterium sp. (assembly GCA_021442545.1). GTDB lineage: Bacteria > Bacillota > Clostridia > Lachnospirales > Lachnospiraceae > Bilifractor. Next base: position 1,140 of record JABUSX010000291.1, read on the forward strand.
GGTCGACACCTTCTTTTCCGTTCCACACATGATCTACGTTCAGACCGGTCATACCCAGAATCTCAACGGCGATCTCCGCATTCAGCTCATTGTCTTCCACGAGCAGAACCCGTTTGGTACTGAAATCCACCTCCTGGTACTCAGACAAAGATATTTCTTTTTCCTTATCCGGACCTTTTTCTGAAAGATGCTTAAAAGCATGCGTCACCTTCGAGCGAAACAGTGGTTTGCTGATGAAGGCATCCACTCCCGCGGACCGGGCCTCTTCTTCGATATCATTCCAGTCGTAGGAAGAAAGAATGAAGACCGGCACCTGATCACCGATAATATTCCGCAGTCTTTTCGTTACATCAACGCCTTCCATCCCGGGCATCTTCCAATCCAGAATAATGGTCTCGTAACCGTTCCCCTGTTCTTTGCGGACCGACGCTTTCTGAAGGGCTTCCTCTCCGGTATATGCCCACTCGGCCTTCATTCCCATACCGTTCAGAACCGTCCAGGACGCTTCACAGGAGCTGATTTCATCGTCTACGATCAGTACGGATCTGCCGCGCAGCCCTTCCTCGATCCGGACATCCTCTTCGTCCTGAATTTCGAGAAAGATGGTTGCCGTGATCTTTGTGCCGGCATTCAGTTCGCTTTCCACCTTGATGTCGCCGCTCATCATCTGAACAATATTCTTCGCAATCGGCATTCCAAGCCCGGTCCCGTTTTCTTTCAGAACTCTCTCGTCTTCTTCCGCACGCGCAAAAGGTTCAAAAATATGTTCCAGGAACTTCGGCGACATGCCGATCCCGTTATCCTCTACGATAAATTCGAAACAGCCGCGTTTCGGACGGTTGCACGCAATCTCCGTAACAGTCAGTCCGATTTTACCGCCGTAAGGCGTATATTTAATCGCATTTCCGATAAAATTCATCAGGAACTGCTGTATATGATCGTGATCCCCGAACAGTTTCTCGTGCCTGATGTCACGAACATTCACGATAAATTCATGATTTTTCTCTCTCATGAGCGGATGAGAAATGGAAATGACCGTATCGAGCAGAACCGAAAGATCAAAGGATTCCATGTTCAGCGAGATCTGACCGGATTCGATCCGGTTCATATCCAGCACCTTGTTGACAAGGCTGAGGAGATGTCTGGATGCCTTATGGATCTCGGCAAGGCAGTGGCTCACCTTTTCGTTGTCTTCCGCGTGTGTCTCCGCAATGGCAGTCATGCCGACGATCGCATTCAGCGGCGTGCGGATATCATGAGACATGCTCGCCATAAAATTGGTTTTTGCCTCGTTTGCCCGGTTTGCCGCCTCAAAGGCCTCTTCCAGTGCTTTGGTGCTCGCCAGTTCTTTCTGGCGAAGCTTTTCTTCCTCCGTAATATCGAGAAACGTTCCGTAAAGCAGCCTCGGTTTCCCGTTTTCGTAAAAATTGGCCGTGGCCTGCGTCTTGATCCAGATCACGGTTCCGTCTTTTTTTACCCCTCTGTATTTCCGGTCAAAAAAGCCCGTTTTGTCCCGCGCCTGACGGCCGGCTTCCACGATTTCTTCCCGGTCGTCCTCGTGTATGCTGCGGATCCAGGATTCGTAAGTATTCGGAAAATCCGTTTCATTTTCATAGCCAAGCATCTGCCGCAGCATCTGACTCCAGTTGATTTCCCGTTCACTGCCGTCTTCATTGAAATAAATATACCACGGCGCGCAGCCCACAAGGCTTTCCAGCATTCCCAGGAACTCCTGCGATCGGCGGGACAGCTTTTCGGTTTCTGCTTCCGATTCAAGCGCGTGAACCAGATTTCTTTCCTTGATCAGATAGGTCGTCAGAAGATCACCTATAAAACCTACAAGATCCGCCGTTTCGCTGTCCGGCTCCCAGTCCGGTCTTTTCATGACGCAGTCATCGATCCCGATAAAGCCCGAAAATACCTGCTTATCATAAAACGCATAATTCATGATCGCCTTGATATTCTGCTGTTCCAGAATATCCCGTTTTGCGTCTTTGAGTTCAGACACATTCGCGCAGCAGAAGAACTGCATCTGGCTGAAGAGCTCATCATATCCGTACTCTTCGTAGGAAATATGCTGAAGAAGATCGATTTCCGGTTCGATTCCTTCCGCGCACCACTCAAAAGTATTATTGCAGAAACGCGGATCCTCCGGATCGTTTTCGAAAATGTAGACACGGCTGACATTCAGCGTTTCCCCTATAAAACGAAGGGAATCATTGATGCCAGCTTCCATGCTCTTTGCCTGTGAGAGAATCATGGAAACCGTCTTATAGACCTCACCTTTAATTTCTTTCTTTGTGATGAAATTCTGAATATTGGTACCGGATACGTATACACGCCTCACAGCACCGGACGCATCCAGTTCCGGTGTCATAACCTGATGGATCCTGAATTTTCTTCCTTTGGAAACAAAGGTCGGATTATTGTAATACGTCGTTTCCTTAAGTGAACGAAGATGTTCGACCGTGTAGCGACCCACAATTTCCTTGTTTTCGCCCGGATACTGATTCCGGATCCTCTCCCGCAGTTCGGCCAGCGAACACTCCGTTTCGACTCTGGACGGTTCGATGTTGTCATGCATGATGTGAACCTGCTCGCTATCCAGATCGATCGACCAGACAACATCGTTAAAACAGGCCATGTTATCAAACAACACCTGGTTGTAACTGACAAGTCCCTCGTCATTAAGGATTCCCCTGAATTCTTCCATAAATCCGTCTTTCCTTCACACTGCAGAAACTTCGTATCACAGAAACTTCAAATCAAAGAAACTTCATAGCGCAGAAACTCCATGCCGCAGAAACCTCATACTGCAGATACTTCACGCCGCAGAAACTTCGCATCACAAAAACTTCATATCACAGAAACTCCATTCCGCAGATACTTCGTATCACAGAAACTTCAAATCACAGA
>JABUSX010000235.1 GCA_021442545.1 Eubacterium sp.
GAAGATTCGAACTCCCGACCTTTTGGTCCGTAGCCAAACGCTCTATCCAGCTGAGCTAACCGCACACGCTGTTTAAATCAGCAAAATACATAATAAAGTATTTCTCGATATGTGTCAATAAATACTTTCAAAACCGGTCTGCTTTATCTCTCTCAGCACGGAACCGGTCTGTTTTATCCCTGTCAGTGCGGAACCGATCTGTTTTATCTCTCAGCGCAGAACCGGTCTGTTTTATCCCTATCAGCGCGGAACCGGTCTGTTTTATCTCTCAGCGTGGAACCGGTCTGTTTTCTGTACTGCAGCACTTCATTTCCCGGAAACCAAAATACTCAGTTCTTACCCTTTGAAACAGAATCCTCCGTTCTTACAGAATCACTTCCATCCCGATCTTCTGCGGTTTCAGCCCGCAGTTTTCATAGAACCTCAGGGCAGACTCATTGCAGCTCCAGACATTCAGGGTCACATTATAATAATTCTTTTCTCTGGCATAAGCGATCACATAGTCATACAGAGCGGATCCCACGTGTCTTCCCCGCTGCTTTTCATCAATGCAGATGTCATCGATATACAGCGTGGGGATATCCGTAAGAATATGATCCCCCACGATCTGACGGTGGATGCAGAAGGCATGCCCGAGCACATATCCTTTTTCGTCCAGAGCAACAAACACAGGACGGGTCTCGTCTTTCAAAAGCTCAGCCAGCTCTTCTTTCGTGTATTTCGTGGCAGGTCCTTTGAAGATATCCGGCCGTCCGTTGTGATGTACCATGTTGACCTGTACCAGCAGCTCCAGAATACGCGGGATATCCTGCTCTTCCGCTTTTCTGATATATAACTTTTCTTCCATAAACCACCTCACTTAAACGATATACAAAGCAGGTTTACACATTCCTGCGGTTATTCCGTCACCTTTAATGCGATCTGATAGAAGACAGGATCTTCCAGTGCTTCTTCCCAGTCCGGATAGGGGGATATCGTTCCGAAAACGCTTTCAGCAGCTATGCGCATGCCGTCAGCCCTGTATTCGTTTGCCAGAAGGATGCATTCACAGTTCGGAAGCAGATCCGAGTCGCGAAGCAGCTTCTGCATCTTCCGGTTCGCAATGAGATTTGTTTCCGTCAGCAGAATCAGATAATCCGATTTTCCCATCAGAGAGGCCGTCGCCCGGTTCAGCACGTTTCCGACATCCAGGATGATAAAATCGAAATCGTGCTTCTGTGTCAGAACAGTCAGAAAAAGCTCCCATTTCTGCGGATCCATCTCCAGAGTGGACAGCGTCTTTTCGAACGGAAGGAGATAGGATATGGCATCATACTGACCGACATTCTGAAGGATCGTCCAGTAAGTTTCTTCTCCGGGACGGCTCAGCTGGTCGATCAGTTCCTCCCGTGCAAAGATTCCGTCCGGGAAAAAGACACCGACGCTCTGTGTGGCATCACAGCCGACCAGAAGCACCTTCTGATCCAGTTTGCGCAGCTTCTTTGCAAGAGCATAAGACACCAGACTTTTTCCGCACCCTCCGATCGGAGAAAAGACGGCGATCACACGGGTATTGTGTTGTTCGGGCTCATTTTCTCCGGGCGGCAGCACGCCTCCCATCCGAAGAATTTCTTCGATCCTCAGGAAGGTTTCAGCCGAAGACACATATTTCAGAACGACTTCAACATTTTCCGGATATTCTTCTTCATCAACCGCCACTTCTGCCTTCTGAAGCAGGATCTTTCCGATCTTTGCCTTGGAAGAGATAATGCCGTATGCACTCTCATTGATCAGAAGAACATCGATCGTACTGGGTGTGTCGAAAAAACCGGCCGCAGAAGATGCATCCGTAATCAGATGAACCGTCATCCTGTCCGCATAGCGGCGGATGATCTCTTCCTCTGCATACGGAAGAAACTGACGAACGGTATCGACTACCGCCAGATGAATATGTCGTCTCACTTGGGTCTGATCATTCATGTTTCAAAGCCCCTTGTATACTGAAGATTTCAAATATCGAAAATCCTGTATTCCGAATCTGATACAATCACTGAATTCCGTAACCTGATATTGTTCACTCCCGGAATTACACAGCCAGAAATTGTATACCCTGACATTTTACAGCCGGAATTCATATTCCCGGAAATATTCCCCTGCTGAAATCTGTCTTACTCAACGCTGAATGTATATTCCGCAAAGCGCAGAACCGTCCCTTCGCCGATCGGAACGTCTATGCCGGGCATGAGGCGATGATTATTGACATAGGTTCCGTTTGCACTGCCCAGATCCCGGACATAGAAATAAATCTCGTTCCAGCCGATTTCCGCATGGATCGGGCTGATCGTTTCAAGGCCGGAAAGGACACCGTCTGCATCTTCGTGACTGGAACCGATCCGGAAAGTCTGATGCCCGATACGGAAAGTCAGCGTCTCCGGTGTATTGATACTTTTCAGAACAAGCGCTTCATCTTCTTTCGGTGCACGCCTTCCGAGCGCTTCCTCCAGCTTTTTCCAGTCTCCGGGATCACTTTCCTGCTGATGCATGATCTGCCGGCTCACGATATCGCCGCCATCTTTTGATGACACGATCTCCTGGATCAGTGCATAAACTCTTTTTACATAGATCTGACTGTTCAGCGATTCCTCCGGGAGGACGGCCGGCATACAGATCATATGAACTCTGTAATGTCCATCAAGATAAATACTTTCCTGATCCCAGATGACATTTTCCGGAGACAATGTATTGCTGTCTTCCAGCATACCGACCTGCTGTACGATCGCCTTTGCCACATCACAGCTCTGATCCAATGTCAGTTCGGGAAGGATCTCCCGGAGCGTGATGCATCCGTCCGGAAAGCAGACAACCTTGATCCGGTTGTTGTAATAAACCCAGGAGCAGGGAAACAGCGCATCGTTTCTGCCTTCTTCCTGCAGGCAGGCAATGGCTCTTTTATCGAGCTGTTCTTCTGAATTGAGGAGAAATTCTCTCATTGCTGTTTCCTTTCACGTTCTGTCCGATGAAGAGAAGCCGGAAAAGATCCTCTTCATATCTTTTACCGGAAGCTGACCCGGTGCCGATGCTTTTCCGACCGTACCGAATGTCAGGGCAGAACCTGTGAGGTATCCGCTGATGCGGCTCAACATGCCGAGCCCGCCCATTGCCATCGTCACGATCGGTGTCTCCATGCTGCGGGCCTTTTCTTCCGTCCAACTGAGCAGATCCAGAACATCCGCTGCCGTATGCGGCATAACGGCTAGTTTCAGCACGTCCGCACCGGATGCCTGAAGTGTTTTCAGGATTTCGTTTCTTCGTTCACGATCCGGCGTTTCCGAGAAGAAATGCGCGGAGGCAATCACACCGGCTTTCTGTTCATGAAGACGCTCAACGAGCGCATATGCTTCCACATCTTTCCGGCAGGCTTCCACATCCACCCATGCGACTTCTTTTTTCGAAGCAGCCTGAATAAGAAGTGACGCATAATCACGGCCGTAAGCCTCACTTTCGCCGCCCTCTGCTGCGCTTCGAAACGTATACAGAATCGGAATGCCGCACGCCGCCTCATACAGACGGGATACCGCATCGGCTGTCCGCTCCGCATCCGGCCACCCTTCAAAAAAGTCTGCCCGCCACTCCAGAAGATCCGGCTTTTCAGGCACAGCCTGTTCCGCCTGGCCGATGATATCCTCTTCTGTTTTTCCGACGATCGGGACACAGATCCTCGGGACACCATCCCCAAGGGTAAGCCCCCTGATATGTAATTCGTTCATTTTATATGGTTCTCATCGGGGAGACAAGCCCTGTCTGTACATGAGGCTCTTCTTTAATCCGTATTTCCGCACAACGCACCTGAAGCAGCAAACTGCCTGGCCTGTTAAATTCCGTATCATTATATAACAAAAATCCCCTGTTCCGCAATCAGTGCTATAATCAGATCATGATCCTGCTTTCCGAAAACAGTACACCGGCTTTCTGAAAACAATACACCGGCTTTCCGAAAACGGTACACCGGCTTTCTGAAATCGGTACACCGGCTTTCTGAAATCGGTACA
>JABUSX010000124.1 GCA_021442545.1 Eubacterium sp.
CTTCAGTGCTTCCGCATTTCTTTATATTCTGTATTCTTCTCTTCTATGCTTTCAGATCCTGTATCAATACTATACTACAATATCATGGTTTTCTGAACGTTTGTACTCAAAAAATAAATTTGTTCTTGCAAAAAGACGCACAGGCTATTATACTCCGAATTACAACTGAACACAGGGGAGCCCCGATCGAGGAGCTGAGAGTAAGGTAATCCTTAGACCCTTTTAACCTGTTGGATAATGCCAGTGTAGGAAGTGTGAAATACAGATTCTTTACAGCACCTGCAGGTTCGCGGGTGCTGTTTTTTATTCAGTTTTACTGTGTGTTCATATGATACGGCCACATTGCAGCTCTGCCTGTCCGTACATCATAAACCTGCATTACGGCTGTTTATGCGTTTTTGTGTTTTATAACCATTGTTTACATATTGAGAGGAGAAAAAAATGAACGCGAGTGTTGCTATCCAGGTTCTGCCCACTGTAACAGACGACGAAGAAGTGATCCGTATAGTCGATGAAGTAATCGATTACATCAAATCGACAGGTCTCAGTTATTATGTCGGGCCCAGCGAAACCTCCATTGAAGGCGATTATGAAGAACTTATGGAGATCGTCAAAAACTGCCAGTATGTTGCCGCAAAAGCCGGCTGCCCCGCTATGAATACCTATGTAAAGATTGCTTTTAATCCGGAAGGAGAAGTGCTTACCATTGACCGGAAAGTTACAAAACATCACCAGTAAGCTGCCTGCTGTCATAGCCCTTGCACTCATCATCATCGCCTGGCAGATTGTCTGTATAACAGGAATCATTCCTGATTATATGCTTCCGTCTCCCGTAAATGTGATCAAAGCATTCATTACGGATCTGCCTACGATACTGAGCCATGCGGTGTTTACACTGCAGGAAGCCGTTTACGGACTTCTGATCGGAGTCGCACTGGCATTTGTCAGTGCAACCCTGATGGACCGGTTTCTGATGATGAACCGCGCCTTTTATCCGCTGATGATCATTACGCAGACGATCCCTACTATTGCGATCGCACCGGTTCTGGTCCTGTGGATGGGCTTCGGCATGGCGCCGAAGATCGCTCTGGTCGTGATCACAACTTACTTCCCCATCGCAGTAGGGCTTCTGGATGGATATAAAAGTGTGGATCCCGATGCCATAAATCTGATGCGGTCTATGGGCGCTTCCAGGATGCAGATCTTCAGGCATGTGAAATTCCCCGCATCGCTTACGCCCTTCTTTTCGGGGCTGAAGATCTCGGCTTCCTATGCAGTTGTCGGCGCCGTTATTGCAGAATGGCTGGGCGGATTCAACGGTCTGGGGGTTTACATGACCCGCGTTAAAAAAGCCTATGCTTTCGATAAGATGTTTGCCGTTATCCTTTTCATCGTCATAATCAGTCTTCTGCTTATGCTGCTCGTAAATGTGATCCGGAACATTTCCATGCCGTGGCTCAGAGCCGAAAAAGAATCGGATAACTGTAAAAAAGAAACCGGAAACACTGCAAAAGCATAATTCTTACTTTTAAAAGGTAACCTTGCTGCAGAAGCGCAGTCTTTAATAATGCAGAAAAGAAATACTGCTGCAGAAGTATATCTTTGATGCCGGAAAGCTGAACCGCTTCGGAAATGCAGCTTTGATACAGAAAGGTGCTACCGCTGAAGAAGCAGAGCTTTGATGCTGAAAAGCGATACTGCTGCGGAAGCATAACCTTTCTGAAAGAAATGCAGCTATATCAGAAACAGACAACAAGGAGGAGAGCTGCTGCTTCCCTGCCGGGAAGAAGCCGGGATCTGCACAGCTCAATAAAAATTATGAAAAACACATCTGCAAAAAAAATACTTGCCGTCGTTCTTTCAGCCGCCATGGCTGCTGCTCTGTCTGCCTGCGGAAATGCCGCTTCAAACAACAGCAGTGCCGCTTCAACCACGGCTGAAGCAAAAAAGGATTCCCAAAACAATAGCTCTGAAAATAAGGGCGCTGCCGGAAACAGTGCTGCCGGCAGCAAATCCGCAGACACGTCTGTTGACGCCAAATCGGCCGGATCTGCCGCAAAGAGTACCGGTGCAGACTCCGGAGAACTTACAGAAATCGTCTTTTCTCTTGACTGGACACCGAATACAAATCATACCGGACTGTTTGTCGCAGACCAGCTTGGCTACTATGAAGAGGCCGGTCTGGACGTACAGATCGTACAGCCGCCTGAAAACGGAGCTGCCCTGATGTGTGCGGCAGGCCAGGCACAGTTTGCCGTAGAGTGTCAGGACACCATGGCTCCTTCCATCGATCTGGATGAGCCTCTCGGCATCACCGCCGTGGCTGCCATTCTGCAGCACAATACATCCGGAATTATGTCACGGGCCGGAGAAGGCATGGACAGACCGGCCGGCATGACAGGAAAGACCTACTCCACATGGGAGATTCCGGTCGAAATTGAAACGCTTCGTACCGTGGTTGATAAAGACGGAGGCGACTTCGAACAGGTGAAGCTCATTCCCAATGATATTACGGATGAAGCTGCCGCACTGCAGGCCAAACAGACGGATGCCATCTGGGTGTTTTACGGATGGGGAGGCATAAATGCAAAAACAAAAGGAGTCGATATCGATTTCTTCTATTTCAAAGATCTTGATCCGGTTTTTGATTACTATACACCCCTTATCATCGCAAACAACGACTTCCTCGCGGAACATCCGGATACGGCCAGAGCTTTCCTCAGTGCCACCAAAAAAGGATATGAATATGCTGCGAAACATCCCGCCGAAGCTGCAGAAATGCTGATTGCAGGTGACACTACCGGTTCCCTGGAAGGGAGCGAAGACTTTGTACTGGCCTCACAGGAATTTCTTTCCGGTATGTATATCGATGACGCCGCAAGCTGGGGCGTTTTCGATGAAGCCCGGTGGAATGCCTTCTATAAATGGCTGTATGACAACGGACTCTCGGAAAATGATCTTACGAAAGGTCAGTTCTTTACGAATGAGTTTCTTGAGTAATTAAGACAAAACCTGCGGGCGCTTCTGTAACCCGTTCATTCCTGTCTGAGTGGCCGAATGACTGTGCCGCAGACAGCTGCAGGAGCGCTCTGTATTTTTACCAAATCCATCTGACCAGCCATCCTTTCTCAAAGCACAAAAGCCAAAAGGAAACATATATGCCCTTATTAAGAACAGAAAACATTTCGAAAGCCTTTAATCACAAAGAGGTCCTGAAAAACATAAACATCCGTCTGGAAAAGGGTGAACTCGTTTCATTACTGGGGGTCAGCGGGTCCGGAAAGACCACTCTGTTCAATATCATTTCCGGACTTATGGCCCCTGATACGGGGCATGTGTTTCTGAAAGATGACGATATCACGGGAAAACCCGGTTCTGTCAGCTACATGCTTCAGAAGGACCTGCTTCTCCCTCACAAAAAAATAATCGAAAATGTCTCCCTTCCGCTTATTTTAAAGGGAATGAAAAAGGAGGCTGCTTTTGAAAAAGCCGCTGTTCTTTTTCCGCAGTTCGGATTGGAGGGAACGGAATATCAGTATCCGTCCCGGCTTTCGGGCGGAATGAAGCAGCGTGCTGCCCTGCTCAGAACCTATCTTGCTTCGAACGGCGTAGCTCTTCTTGACGAACCGTTTTCAGCGCTGGACACCCTCACGAAAACCGCTGTCCATAAATGGTATCTGGATATAATGAACCGCATCGATCTCTCTACTATTTTCATCACACACGATATCGACGAAGCCATATTGCTTTCTGACAGGATCTGTATTCTGTCCGGCACACCGGGGCAGATTACAAACGAAATCGTAATTGAAGAGAAAAAACCGCGGGCAGAGGATTTTTCCCTCACGGAAAAATTTCTGCAATACAAAAAACAAGTCATTAAACTTCTTTAATATCAGACTCTCTCCTATGTCCTTTCGTGCAGACACGGCGGACTCAGCATGATTACGAAATAGATCTGTGATATCCCCTGTACGAATACGAAATCATCTCTTTCTGTGTACGCTCGTGCAG
>JABUSX010000264.1 GCA_021442545.1 Eubacterium sp.
AACGACCTTCTGCTGGTTACCGCCGGAAAGATTTCCGACAAGCTGATTGATAGAAGGTGTTTTGACATTTACGCTCTTTGAAAACTTCTCTGCTCTTTCCGCTTCTTTTTTCAGATTCACCCATCCGAGTTTGCTGATCATATCCAGAGAACTCATGTTGATATTTGTCTTAATGGAAAGCTTCAGGGCGCATCCATCCGCACGGCGGTCTTCTGTCAGGAATCCGATCCCGTTCTTCAGGGCTTCGGAATGATCCCGGATCTCCATTTTCTTTCCGTGAACGTAAACATCTCCCGTCGTATGTCTGTCCACGCCTGTGATGCCGCGGATGACTTCACTCCGCCCTGCTCCGACCAGACCGAAGAACCCGATGATCTCCCCTGCATGAAGGTTGAAGCTGATATCGTGATAGCGTTCCCCGTCACCGAAGTTTTCGACCCGCAGCAGTTCCTCGCCCGGAGCAAAATGTTCTATGTTATAGATGTCAGATAATTCACGTCCGCACATCAGTGCGATCAGGCTGTCTTTCGTAACTTCCGAGATCGGCTTGGTATCCACATAGGCGCCGTCCTTCAGGATGGTTACGGAATCACAGATATCCATGATCTCTTCCATGCGGTGCGAAATATAAATAATGCTGACTCCCTGTTTTTTCAATTCGGCGATATAATTGAAAAGAATTTCAACCTTTTCATTTTCCAGAAGAGCCGTCGGCTCATCGAAAATAACGATGCGGATATCATCATTTACGGAAATCTTGCTGATCGTGACCATGGCCTGCATGGCGATCGGCAGCTCCCTGATCTTCGCACGCGGATTGATTCCCATTTCAAATTTATCGATAATCTTTTTGCTGTCTGCCATCATCTTCGGCCAGTCTACAAAGGCTCCCTTTTTCGGCTGACGTCCGAGATAATAATTTTCTGCGATGCTCAGGTCCGGCGCAATGTTGACATGCTGATAGTTGGCAAAAACGCCATGGCTCTGTGCTTCAAGAGCATCTGCATTTTCCACCCATTCCCCATTATAGAGCATCGAGATCTTACCTTTGTCCGGTTTCTCGACACCCATTATGCATTTGATCAACGTGGACTTTCCGGCGCCGTTCTCACCGCAAAGTGCACGCACTTCGCCCCGGCCGATCTCAAAGCTGACATCATTCAGAGCAGTAACACCCGGATAGAACTTACTTATATTTTCAATTTTTAAAATCGTTTCCACCAGAAATCACCTTATCTTCTTCTTTAAGGAAGGTCATTGCGGATCAGACCGCAATGACCTTTTTGTAATGGTTCACTGATCAGATCACGAACAACCTTTATTCTGCAACTGTCGGATTCATCATGAACTGAATCTCTTCGCTGTCAATGTTGTCCGGAGTAACGATCGTCGGCGGGCAGTTGACCTGCTGCTGCTCTTCCGGATTCTCGCCGGCCTGCAGTGTCAGGATGGCGTTCATCATGCAGTCATAACCCTGTGTGAAAGCATCCTGAACGATGATGGCATCAAGAACGCCGTCGTACAGAGCTTTGATCTCGATATCGTCGGAGTCAACGCCGACACTTACGAAGGAATCGCCGAGGTTTGCACCGGCAACAGCCTGGCAGACACCGTCACAGGTGATGTTGTTTCCGGAATACATACCGATGAGCTTGTCGCCATAGGAAGCGATGATGTTCTCAGCATTGGACTGTGCTTTTTCTGTGTTGTTTCCGTTGTAGTAGGTCTCTGTCATTTCCAGCTTCGGAGCATTCTTTGCGATGTAATCGCGGAAAGCCTGAATTCTGTGATCAAGAGCTTCATTTTCAACGTTCATGTTGATGCCGATCGTGCCGCTTTCCGTGGAAATACCCTTTGCCTCGCAGGCAGCAAGGAAAGCCTGTGCGGCCATCTCGCCGATCGTATCATTGGAGCAGTAGTAGAACTCGTTGTAGCATTCTGCATTGGCACCGTCATTGCCTGTGCCGATACCGCAGTTGACAAAGTTCAGAACGATGCCGGCCTGTGTGGCTTCTTTTGCCTTCGGAACGGTCGGATCGATCGAAAGTGTAGCTGTGCAGATTGCATCCGGCATCAGAGCGATCGTGTTCTCGAAGTAGGTGATGTACTCTTCTGTCTGCTGTTCTTCTGCAGGACCTGTAAGCGTATAGTTGATCTTTACGCCAAGGTCTTTTTCTGCATCGATGATGGCCTGCTTCATGCCTGTTTCGACCTGTGTCCAGAAGTTGGATGCTGTTGAGGGCGAAAGATAAACGATATCGTATTCTTCGCCTTCAGCTGCCGCGACCGGTGTCCCGGCAGTTACGAACAATCCTGCTGCAAGAACAGCACTGAGCATGATTCCAACGACTTTTTTCTTCATGTTTCTTTTCCTCCTCTTTCCCGGTTGAAATGTGTTTATATTGATTGCTTTTCGCAAAAAATATCCCCGTTACAAAACGCCCTTCTGCATGATGTAGCATCCGTAGGGAAGTCTCTCGGATGTGCAGACAGTCAGGAATGCGCCGCCTGCCTTCTCGTAAAACTTCGTTCTCTCGATCGTGCCGATGATCTTTTCATCAAATCCGTTCTTTACCACAGCCTCCTTCGCCTGATCCCACGCCGTCGTATCTTCCACGGTCATTCCGGAATCCGCATCCGGAACCATATACAGGAAAGGATGTTCTTCATAATCCGTATCCAGCGGCATAAGCTGCAGAATGGAATCAATGATCTCCGCAGCACTGTTCCCCTTTGCAAAAACAACTCTTCCGTTCGGTGTTTTGGAATAGGGCGGATAGAAGTCATCCGCGATCACGACAAGATCCCCATGTCCCATGTCAGCAAGTGCTTTCAGCAGGTCTGAACTGATATTGGCCGGAATTCCTTTCAGCATATGATTCTCCTTTTATCTCCGTTCTCGATTTCTGTTCCGTACTGATATTTTGATCCGCTTCTGTATCGGATATATCGTTTTGCCGGAACTGCTTCTGTTCTGTATCTTCATCCGATCCGGCTGTGACCGGAATCCTTTTTATTCAGCGTGCTCTGCCAGGAATGCATCGATCTCCTCACGCGTCGGCATAGCCGGCGTTGTTCCGATCTTCTGAACCTCAAGCGCCGCGAGTGCGCTGGCAAAACGTGCTGCCTCCAGCAGGCTCTTTCCTTCCGACAATGCCGTGATCAGCCCGCCGTTGTAGGCATCTCCTGCTCCCGTTGTATCGACTGCATCGACCTTGAAGGACGGAACGATCTCTTCCACCCCGTCAGCCGAAACGAAGGATCCGTTTCCGCCGAGGGTGATCAGTACATTCTGAACGCCTTTGCTGCGGAATACTTCCGCCGCTTTTCTGCAGGATTCCAGATCCGTACACGGCACTCCCGTCATCGCTTCAGCCTCAACCTCATTCGGTGTGACCAGATAGCTTCCTGCCAGGAACTCATCCGTAACGGGGCTGTAGGGTGCCGTATTGATGATGACCTTGACACCGGCTTCTTTTGCCAGCCTTGCCACCTTTTCATTCGCATCCTGATTTACTTCCAGCTGCAGAAGAAGATACTCGGATTCCTCGATTCTCGGCCTTACCACCGCAATATCCTCATCCGTGATCGTGCCGCAGGCTCCCGATACAATGACGATCTCATTCTGCGCCGTGTTTTCATCAACCAGAATCAATGCAATTCCGGTTGCTGTTTCTTCATCCGTAAACATATAATCCTGCGGCATGCCAAGTTCTCTCATTGTTCCGAGTGCAACTTCGGCGAAAGAATCCTTTCCGGCTTTTGTGCTCATCACAACATCTGCGCCGGCTTTATGCGCCGCCACACACTGGTTGAAGCCTTTTCCGCCCGCGCCCATCTTAAACATGGAACCAAGCACCGTTTCTGCAGGTCTCGGCAAAGACGGCGTCCTGGCCATAAGATCCACTACAAAGCTGCCGAATACTGTAATTTTGCTTCCCATTGTTCGCCTCGCACCTTCCTTCTGATCTTTGAAACCGCTTTCATTTTCTAATCAAAAACTATCA
>JABUSX010000073.1 GCA_021442545.1 Eubacterium sp.
GACAGGTCTTATAGCAGATATTCATGCTGCGATACTGCTCAATCGTCAGATCTGCCATAGTACTGCAGGTAATCACATAATCAGCCATATTGCTCCCTCTTCTTTTCTGAAACCTCTGCGCTGTTTTTTTGTCAGAAACCGCTGTCTTTCAGAATAGCACAGTTTTTCGATTTTCTCAAACCGCATGAATACCTGCAATTCATTTTATGTCATCATTTACAGACTTTCCGTGCCCCCGCTTTCTTCACAGCTGCAGGTGAGCCTTTATCCGGATCCTGAACCTGACTGCAGAATAATCATCATGCAGATTCCCGTCCTTTTCTTTCATGGACAAGAAGCCATTCTTTTCTGTCCAGTCCGCCTGCGTAGCCGGTCAGCTTCCCCCCCGCTCCCAGTACGCGGTGGCAGGGCACGATCACTCCGACCGGATTGTGCCCGACGGCTCCTCCTACCGCCTGGGCAGACATACGGGTCATTCCTTTTTCTTCCGCGATCCTGCCGGCGATCTCTCCGTAGGTCATGGTCTGTCCGTAAGGAATGGTCAGCAGAATCTCCCAGACTCTTTTCCGAAAATCAGACCCACGCAGATGAAGAGGCGGCAGAAAATCCGGCTTTTCTCCATTAAAGTAAAGATCCAGCCATCTCGCCGTTTCCCTGAATACGGGTACGTCATCCGTACAGGCAAAATCTCCGTCAGAATCCACACCGTATTTTTGCCCTTCAAAATAAAGCCCTGTCAGATGATCCTTTTCAGCTGTCATGATCATTCTTCCGAGAGGAGAATCATACAACCCCTTTTTCATATGTTTTTCCCTTCTTCTTTTTTACTTTCTGTGTTTTTCCTGCTTAAATCTGCTACACTGAGAAACAGGAGAATACAGCTATGAAACATACATCCATGTCACAATTCGATATCATGACCACGACGCCCGTCAACCGTCTGGTCCTTCGTCTGGCCGTCCCGACGACGCTCAGCATGCTGATCACAAATATCTACAATCTGGCAGATACGGCTTTTGTCGGAATGCTCGGAACCAGCCAGAGTGCCGCCGTCGGAGTCGTATTCGGCTTCATGTCCGTTCTGCAGGCGATCGGCTTCATGTTCGGTCAGGGAAGCGGCAGCATCCTTTCAAGACTTCTTGGTGCAAAAAAAGAAAAGGAGGCTTCGAAAACCGCCTCCACAGCCTTTTTCCTGAGTCTGGGAATCGGAATCCTCATCGGAGTCTTCGGCACCATCTTCCATGAACCCCTGATCAATCTTCTGGGCAGCACAGATACGATCGCGCCCTATGCCCGTATCTATCTGTATTACATCCTTCTGGGAACACCGTTTATTGTCACCAGTTTTGTGCTGAACAACATTCTGCGTTACGAGGGAAAAGCTGCTCTGGCAATGATCGGCATCATTACCGGCGGCGTTCTGAATATCGGTCTGGATCCTCTTTTCATGTTTGTTTTCAAAATGGGGATTGCCGGTGCCGGTCTGGCAACCTGTCTGAGCCAGATCATCAGCTTTCTGCTTCTGCTCTCCGTCTTTCTTCTGAAAAAAACACAGACCAGACTTTCCGTCCGGAATATCGATTTCTCTCTCAGACAGATCGGCAACATCTGCTCGACCGGCCTGCCGAGCATGCTGCGTCAGGGACTCACAAGCGTTGCCACAATCATCCTGAATGAGCAGGCTGCCGTGTTCGGAGATGCCGCCGTAGCCGCCTTCAGCATCGTATCCCGGATCATATTCTTTGTAATTTCCCTCGGTCTGGGAATCGGGCAGGGTTTCCAGCCCGTATCCGCCTTCAATTACGGAGCCGGACGGTATAGCCGGGTACGAGGCGCATACCGTTTCACGGCCATTCTCAGCCAGTGCGTGATCAGTCTGGCTATGTTCTTTGTTATTCTGTTTGCAGGAAACCTCATCGGACTCTTCCGGAATGACCCGGATGTCATCCAAATCGGCACCCGCTCACTGTATCTGCAGTGTTTTGCCGGTCTTGCACTGCCCGTCTGCATCGTATCGGAAATGCTGCTGCAAAGCACCGGGCAGAGGCTCGCTGCTTCCGTTGTATCTGCCCTGCGAAGCGGCGTTTTCTTCATCCCTGCCGTTCTGATCCTTCCCCGGATCCGTGGACTTGCCGGACTGCAGGAAGCACAGCCTGCCGCTTTTCTTCTGTCCTTCCTGCCTTCGATCCTGATGGCAGTCCGCTTCTTTAAAAAACTCCCGAAAGAAACCGTTCCCGAAACCGATCCTCCCGGTTCGAAAAGCGGATCGGTATAATAAATTCAGGACAAAAAGAAAAACACATACCGTCCTTCACAGAGCGGTATGTGCTTTTCTTTTTTCACGGGATGCTTCTTTTACATCCTGATAGATTTCCATGAGCTTCTGACCCGTATTTGGGATCGAATGACTTTCTGCCACCTTCAGACCTGCTTTTGTAAGATTCGGAACACGGCCTTCCAGTATGGCTTCTGCTTTTTCCATGAAAGATTTATGATCATGCCCCTTGTAAACATTTTCCCCATCCGTAAGCCAGCCTTCATAGACCGGAATATCCCGGACCATGACCGGAATTCCGCTGGCAAGTGCTTCGAGTACAACGATCCCTTCGGTTTCTTCGTGACTCATGAAGCAGAAGAGATCGCAGCCGCAGTAGGCATCACGAAGTTCCTCGCGCCCCACATAACCCGGAAAGACAAGATTCGGAGGCGGATTCTGAATGGCTTCACTGATCTCCTCGGGAATCAGGTTGAACTTCGTATAGCCGAACCAGAAAAACCGTACATCCGGCATTGCCTTTGCCAGTTCAATAAATTCCATGATTCCTTTTCTGGCCATATAATGTCCGACGGAGATCACAGCTTTTTCGTCATCCCGGATACCGTACTTTTCTCTGAAAGTTCTGCGGTATTTCGGATCCGGAGCGAAGAAATCCGTATCGACGCCGTTCGTCAGAACATAGATCGGCGTTCTTGTTCCGTAACTGAGAAGCAGGTTCTTGGAGTATTCCGTCGGCGTGACAATGGCATTTCCCGTAAAATAGCAGAACCGGATCCAGCATTTAAAAAGAAACGACAGTCTGTTCGATCCCTTGAACGAATTGCGGAAATCCTCCATTGTGGAATGTCCGTAATACAGCACCGTTTTTCCGCTGAGTCTTGCAAACAGGGACGCAAAAAAAGAAGAGGGGAAAATGGTGTTGATATGCACTAAAGAGGCATCCCTCTCAAAACGATGGGTAACATCAATATGCATGCTGTTAAGCATGGATTCCTGGTGGTGTATGGCCTCACCGACGCCGCTCTTCTCAACGCATTTCCATGAACCCATAAACAGGTGAACCTTCATGTTGTCATCCTCCGAATAACCCCGTAACCTTTATGAATGCCGTATAAAGTCCCAGACTGTACAAAGCTATGGAAAAGGGCTTTCCTGCCAGAATAATCAGTGTAAAAGTCGAAAGCTTCATCTCCGTAGTTCCCGCCAGATAGCACAGAAAATCATCCGGTGCCACGGGCAGAAAGATCGCAATGGCAAACAGCTTGGCAAAACGGTTTTTCTCTGAAGTCCATTTTTCGTATTTATCTATGATCTTCTGTTTGAAAAAAGCCCTGAGGATCGGTTTTCCGAAATATCTTGCCACCATGAACGCACCGACGGAGCCGATGCAGATTCCGATGTAGTTAAATATAAAGCCCTTTACCGCACCGAACATCAGCACGCCTGCAAGACAGCTGATCCCTCCCGGAAGAATGGGAACCACGACCTGCACTGCCTGAAACACGACAAAGACCAATGCACCTGCAACACCGAAACCATCCACAAATGCCTGCAGCTTATCCAGTGATGAAAACAGACCGCTTTTCCATCCGTAGAAGCATATGATTGCAGAAATGATAAGACTTACAATCGATATTCCTCTCAGAAGATTCACTTTAGATTTTTCAGCCGTATCTGCTTCGTGTCCCGGATCTTCGGAAGACACGTCATTTTTTTCAGCCG
>JABUSX010000288.1 GCA_021442545.1 Eubacterium sp.
ACGACGGGAAGACTGCACGCAGAAAATGAAAGCATCTGAAAACATTACAGAAAACATGCAGAGTAGAAACGGTGCGTTGGGCGGCCTGGCCGCCCTGAAGTGCCCGGGGATGGGAAGTCGCCCCGGGACGAAGGGATGTCGTTTCGCTTCCGCTGCAGCAGGGAAAACCTCTTTTCCGGCACGCAGAGGATGGAAGGAGGTTTTTTTCATGAAAAAAATTACAACGAAACAGATCGTTATTCTGGGGATGCTGACTGCCGTCCAGATCGTTCTCTCACGATTTCTGTCGATCTCGGCCTGGAATATCAAGATCGGCTTTTCCTTTATTCCGGTCGTGGTCGCGGCCGTGTATTTCGGCCCGATAGGCGGAGCCGTTGTCGGAGCGCTCGGAGATTTCCTCGGAGCAACGCTTTTTCCGATCGGAGCTTACTTTCCGGGCTTTACCCTGACAGCCGCACTGACAGGAATCGTCTTCGGCATCTTTCTTCATAAAGATCACAAAAACATGAAAAGGATCCTGTGCGCGGTCATCATCGACCAGTTCATTCTGAGTCTCTGTCTGAACACACTCTGGATCTCCATTCTCTACGGCTCTCCGTACGGTCCCTTGTTCCTGACGCGTATCATTCAGACCCTCATCCTGACGGTTGTACAGGTCGTGGTGATCCGCCTTCTCGGAAGTCCGATCTCATACGGAAAAACACATCTTCTTGCAGAAACATCCAGATAAAAGGAAATATGCGAGACGGGAACCGTTCTGTCATACGGGAAGAATCCGTATCCTGCAGAAAAGGAAATGTGCAGTTTAATCCGGGAAATCTCTGCCGGATGAAAACGGTCATTCCGAATGGTTCAATGAAAGTCGTGAAACATGTACGAAGTTCGTGAAACAATTCCTGAAATTTCCGGCGATTCGTGAAACATATTTCGTGAAACATACATGCAGATCCTTTGAAATATGGAAAAAGCAGGATTCAGATCGTGAAACATATGTTGTGAAACAGAACACCCTGCTTTCAATCTCCGGATGAAGAAATTTCATTCCAAAGAGTAAAGCCGAGGATCATGCATCCGCCGATGATCTGCAGAGGCGTCATGGGTTCGCGGAGGACCAGAACGGAGATCAGCACGGCGACCAGGGGGTCAATATAGCTCAGGATGGCGACCTTCTGACCGGGCAGCTCTTTCAGCGAGGAAAAATAGAGGCAGTAGGTTATGCCCGTATGGACGATACCGACAACCAGCAGGCAGATCCATCCTGATCCGGAAAGAGAACCGAGGCTGAAGGTTCCGGTAAAGATCACATAGGGGATCAGCACGACGATCGCCGAAAGAAACTGCAGAAAGGTTCTGTGGATGCCGTCGACTTCTTTGATGAATTTATTGAGAAGGACGACCGCGGCGTAAAGGCAGGCGGCACCGAGTCCGAACAGGATCCCGATGAAGTTTTCACTGCCGGGCCGGATATTTCCAGGGTCGGTGATCAGGACGATGCCCAGCGTGGACATCAGAAAGCAGATCCACTTCTTTGCATTCATTTTTTCCTTAAACAGGATCGGGCAGGCCACAGTCACGATGACGGGAGCAAAATAGTAACTGAGTGTGGCCACGGAAACGCTTGTATAGCGGTAGGCTTCAAAAAGAAAGATCCAGTTCAGTCCCATTGCAACGCCGGAAAGAAGCAGCAGCGGGATCGCTTTTTTGATCTTGCTTACGGGGATCTTCTGCTTTGTCAGAAGCAGAAAAAGGCCGATCAGGGCCGCGGCGAGGATCGCCCGGTACAGAGCCAGCTCCCCGGATGAAACGGATATATTGCGGACAAAAAGTCCTAAAGTTCCGAAAACAGCCATGGAAAGAATGAGCATGGCCTTAGGATTCTTCAGCAGTTTCATGAATCACCTTTTTCACATCTGAGAAAAATATTTAAATCTGGTCTATTATACCCCTTTTTTACGAGATAATTTACTTCTTTTAAATGTAACAGAAAGCATTGTCGTTATACTCCTTTGGGAGTAGAATAAGGATATGGAGGAATCAGATATGCTGAGACGTATTTGCCATGGCTCGGAGCACAGGATCGAAAAACCGGTTTTCGGATACGGAAAGAAATACAACGATTACGGAATCGGCTTTTACTGCACCGAATCGATTGAGATGGCAAAAGAGTGGGGTGTCGGTGCAAACCGCAATGGTTATGCGAACATATACGATCTGGACATGAAGAATCTTACGATACTGGATCTGAATGACCCGGATTACTGTATTCTGCATTGGCTTTCCGTACTTTTGCAGAACAGGGAGTTCGAGTTGACATCGCTGCTCGCAAAAGAGGCAAAGGATTATCTCACGACGCACTTTTCTCCGGACTATCAAAGCGTGGATATTATCACCGGATATCGGGCAGATGACAGTTACTTTTCCTTTGCACAGGATTTCATCAGCGGCACGATTTCGTACCGGCAGCTTACGGCAGCCATGCATCTCGGAAAGCTTGGGCAGCAGATCGTTCTGAAGAGTAAACAGGCCTTTTCACAGCTGACTTTTGTTGGAGCTGAAATTGCGGAAGCAGAAGAATGGTTTGCAAAAAGGCAGATCCGGGATAAAAGTGCAAGAAGTGAATATTTCAGCAGCCGAAACAGCCGTCAGCGGGGGGATCTGTATATTACGCAGATTATGGATGAGGAGATAAAAGCAGATGACGAACGCTTACGACAGAAGTTATCTTGAGAAGGCGAGAATTTCTCTCGGAAGAATGCTTGATTATGCCGTATATGACCTGAATTACGATCTGCCGGCGTATTGGAAATTGTTTCTGGCATCTTCTGTTTCAACGAAGTTTGAGCGGGGGGAAGCGGCTGTTCTTGCGGGAAGATCCGGTGTTGAACTGGCGCTGATGGTGATCGGCAAGGATGACGGGTACGAAAAACCGCTTTTCCCAGAAGAAAAAAGTGAGGAGTACTGGGCAGGATGGGCGCTGGCTTATTACCAGTGGAAGACGAGCCTTTCTTTTTCACAGATCACGGAATTTGTTCCGATCGAAGAAATAAAAGGGCTTTATACACCTTATCACGAGATGGATATCCGACAGTTTTGTGACAGGGTATCGGAGCTGTACAATGAAAGAAAACAGCAGACAAATCTGAAAAAAAGACGGATTGCAGTCGGGCTCAGTCAATCACAGCTTGCAGCCCTTGCGGGTATTCCGATAAGAACAATTCAGCAATACGAACAGGGGCAGAAGGATATAAACAGGGCAAGGGCGGAATATGTAATTTCTCTGTCCCGCGTGCTTTACTGCGATCCTCAGTTTTTGCTGGAAAATGAGTCATCTGAGTCAGAAAAAGTGTTGACCGGCAATCAAAAGAAGGGAACAGGACTATGAAGGAATACGGAATCGGAATCATCGGAACAGGCTTTATGGGCAAGACGCATGCATACGCCTACGCGGCGATGCCGTATTATTATTCGAACCTTCCGTTTCGGACGAGGCTGATCGGCGCCTGCAGCGCAACGGAAAAGTCGGCAGAGTATGCACAGAGCCAGCTTGGTTTTGAATACGGAACAACAGATCTTAACAAGCTGATCGGCGATGAGCGGATCGACATTATCCATATCTGTACGCCGAATGTGTTCCATTATGAGCAGGTCGTAAAAGCACTGGAGGCGGGAAAGCATGTTTACTGTGATAAGCCGCTGGCCTTCACCTATGAGGAATGCGTAAAGCTGGCGGAGCTTGCGCGGGAAAAGCAGGTGACGGCACAGATGGGCATGCAGTCCCGGTTTTTCCCGGCGACTCTGCGTGCGAAGGAAATTGCGGAGGAAGGCCGTCTGGGTGATATTATCTGTTTCCGGGGTGCCTATCTGCATTCGGGATCCGTGGACAAAGAAAAGAAGATGGGCTGGAAACAGGGAGAAGGAGTCGGCACCCTTCAGGACATGGGCCCGCACATCCTGGATATGATCGTGAATCTGACCGGCCCTGTGGAAAA
>JABUSX010000388.1 GCA_021442545.1 Eubacterium sp.
ATGGAAGAAGCTCCGAATGCATTTCCCATGCCTTCCCGTGAATGGGAAAAAACCGCTTTGGCATCCCTTCCTTATAAGCTGACAAAGGCACAGGATCGTACTCTGCAGGAGATCCGTTCCGATCTGAACAGTAAGACGTTAATGCACAGGCTGATCCAGGGAGATGTCGGAAGCGGAAAAACAATCCTTGCTTTCTGTGCCATGCTTACAGCCTGTGAAAACGGATACCAAAGTGCATTGATGGCCCCGACGGAAGTCCTTGCTGCACAGCATGAAAATTCCTTTCGGCGTCTTCTGGCTGCGATCGGAAAAACACATATTTCAGTTGTTCTTCTGAAAGGAAGCTGCACACCTTCTGAAAAGAAACGAATCGATACGGATATTGCCGAAGGCCGTGCACAGATCATTATCGGCACGCATGCTCTGTTTCAGAAAACGGTCCGCTATCATTCACTTGCTCTTGTGATCACGGATGAACAGCACCGCTTCGGAGTCCACCAGCGTGAGGAAATGATTAAAAAGGGCAGAGATCCGCATGTTCTGGTTATGAGTGCGACCCCGATTCCCCGAACGCTGGCGCGTATCCTTTATGGTGACCTGGATATATCTGTGCTGGATGAAATGCCGCACGACCGTCTTCCGGTTAAAAACTGTGTTGTCGGTATTCCTTCGCGGCCTGCCGCATGGAAGTGCATTCTGAAAGAAGTTCTGTCAGGACATCAGGCCTTTGTGGTATGTCCTATGATAGAAGCCAACGAAGAAATTGATGCAGTGAACGTTCTTGATTATGCTGTCATGCTTGAAAAATGGATGTCGGAAAACGGAGCTGCTTCTTTTCACATCGGTATCCTTCACGGACGAATGAAGGATGAAGAAAAAGAAGTAATCATGGATGAATTTCAGAAACGACGTATCCATATTCTTGTATCCACGACGGTCATCGAGGTCGGAATTGATATTCCGAATGCAACAGTGATGCTGATTGAGAATGCAGAACGGTTTGGGTTGTCTCAGCTGCATCAGCTTCGCGGAAGAGTAGGCCGGGGAGATAAACAGGCGTATTGCATTTTTCTGCAGGGAGACGGAAAAAAAGAAACCGCAAAACGGCTGGAGATATTAAACCGTTCGAACGACGGTTTTGAGATAGCGGAAGAGGACCTGAAACTCCGGGGACCGGGAGACCTGTTCGGCGAACGGCAA
Organism: Eubacterium sp.; assembly: GCA_021442545.1. Lineage (GTDB taxonomy): Bacteria > Bacillota > Clostridia > Lachnospirales > Lachnospiraceae > Bilifractor. The sequence continues at coordinate 1,201 of JABUSX010000388.1, forward strand.
AGCGGACTTCTGCATTTTCGGATCGCAGATATTGCCCGGGATGCCGCTTTGCTTCGTGCGGCAGATGAAGCTGCCGGAAAGATTCTTGCTGAAGATCCGTATTTTGAGAAACCCGAAAACCGGATGCTCGGCAGTCAGATATCGGTATTTTCAAACGCGGACTGAATTTCTGCATGGAGACATTTCGATGAAGCCTGCCTTTCCGTGGAAGGTGTGATTCAGCAGGACTTGCAAATTTGAACAAAAAGTATATTATATATATGTGTGATTTTTCAGTCTTACGAACCGTATTATGAGTAAATATCGTTTTTCAGGGGAATACAGTTTCATCTTTCCTGAAGAATAGGGTTTCACTATAAAGGAGGTATAAAATTATGTCAGATGCAAAGAAATTTATCAAAGATATTGAGAATACTGTAAAAGAAGCAGGAACAGCCGCAAAAGATACGGTTAAGAGGATCGCGGATTCGGCTCCTGCCCAGACAATTGCACGTAAATCGATTGAAGTGACAGGCGCAGCGATCCAAAAAACTTCAGAGGTTACAAAAGCTGCCGTACAGAAAAGTACAGATATCAAAAATGTTGCCGTTCAGAAAGGCACAGAGGTCAAGGATACCGCTGTTAAAAAATCAAAAGAAGTAAAGGAAAACGTAAAGAAGGCTGCTTCCGATACAGCGACAGTTGTTAAAAAAACCGCAAAAAAAGCAGCAAAGAGGCCGATCAAGGTTACGGTTAAGCTTCAGTACGCAGGCAAGGAGATCGATTACAACGATCTGGTTAAGACAGCAGCGCAGCTGAGTAAAAAATCCCTGAAAAAACAGCCGAAAAATCTGGAGCTTTATATCAAACCGGAAGAAAACAAGTGTTATTATGTTGCTGAAAATAACACGATCCAGGGGGAATTCGTAATCTGAGGACAATTTCCCCGGAAAGACATCCTTCCTGACGGAAATGGCTGAAAAACATTAAAGATTTTTATTAAAAATATTTAATAAAGTCATCCGTATCAGAAATCAACACCGTATAAACTGTAGAAAGTTTCGCGTTTGTATTGCCGTTTTATTGTGCATTTGTTATAATGTCAGGAATAGCACAAAGGATGTACCGAACAGGAGAGGACAGCATGAATATCGGCATTATTGCGCACAATAGTAAAAAGTCCCTGATGGAGGATTTCTGTATTGCCTATAAAGGCATCCTGATGTGTCATAAAATATACGCAACAGGTACAACCGGAAGACGTATTGAAGATGTAACCAATTTACGTATTCATAAATTTCTTCCCGGTGCGCTCGGCGGAGACAAACAGTTTACGGAAATGATCGAACGAAATGATATGGATATGGTGATCATTTTCTACAACCCGGTGAATATAAACCATCGGGAACCGGATGTCAGTAAGATCTCGCTTTACTGCGATCAGTATAATATTCCGATCGCCACAAATATTGCTACTGCGGAAATGCTGATACTCGGTCTGGATCGCGGAGACCTTGACTGGAGAGAACAGTCCGCAACAGGTTATGTGCCATGAGAGTAATTGCCGGATCATGCAGAAGCATGCCGCTGAAGACGGTACCGGGAAGCGGAACGCGCCCTACTACAGACCGGATAAAGGAAACTTTGTTTAATATTCTGCAGTCCTCTGTACCGAATGCTGTTGTTGCGGACGTATTTGCCGGAAGCGGTGCTCTCGGAATTGAGGCTCTCAGCCGCGGATCCCGGTTTGCATGGTTTTCTGATGCGGACCGAAAAGCTGTTCAGGTGATCCGGGAAAATCTGGAGTTTACCCGTCTGAAGGATTCTGCACGGGTGCTGCATATGAACTACACGGATGCAATCAGAACGATTGCATCCGTTGGTGTGTGTCCGGATATTGTTTTTCTGGATCCTCCTTACGGAAAGGGACTGATTTTCGATGCGCTGAAATGTTTCCGTGAAAATTCCTGTGCAGACGAAAATACTTTGTTTGTTGCAGAAGCATCCTGCGAAGAGGATTTCGGTTCTCTGGAGGAGATCGGTTTTGTTTCCGTAAGAGAAAAAAAGTACAAAACAAACAAACATGTTTTTATTAAAATGAAACTCGGAGAGACGGTATGACAATTGCAGCATATCCCGGAACCTTTGATCCGGTTACCTACGGACATCTGGATATTATCCGCAGAGCAGCTCATCTTTATGACAAAGTAGTTATAGGTGTATTACGTAATTCTTCAAAAACTCCGTTGTTTTCTGTTACAGAACGTGTTAATATACTAACGGAAGCTACGAAAGATATCCCAAATGTTGAGGTGATATCCTTTTATGGTCTTGCTGTGGAATTTGCAGAAGAAGTCGGGGCAAAGGTTCTTGTCAGAGGACTTCGTCTGGTGTCTGATTTCGAATATGAGTCGCAGATCGCGCAGACAAATCGCAAGCTGGCACCGGAAATCGATACGACGTTTCTGTTCACGTCTCTGCAATACTCTTATGTAAGCTCTTCGATCGTCAGAGAAGTTGCTGCTTATGATGGGGATATCAGTGGATTTGTGCCGGATTTTGTCGCATCTGCCATAGCGGATAAAATTAAGGGCAGCGGAAAAAAGGAGAGTACGCAATGAGCAGCAGCAGAATTGAGCAGATTATAGAAGAAATCGAAGAATATGTGGAAAATTGCCGCTATCAGCCGCTGAGTACGACCAAGATTGTTGTAAATAAAGAAGAATTGGAAGAGCTTCTGCGTGAGTTACGGCTGAAGACCCCGGATGAGATCAAGCGTTATCAGAAGATCATC
>JABUSX010000245.1 GCA_021442545.1 Eubacterium sp.
GGATCTGATATCCGCTGACCTTGCTTCTGCGTTTCCACACAGCTTTGATCTTTCGCGCTGACGGATTCGTCAGCTTCGTAAGAACCGTAGACTTCGGATTGACCGTGACCGTGATCGTCTTCGAGGCTTTCTTATAGTTTGCCGTGGCTTTTCCGGTGATCGTGATCTTTACGGATCCGACAAAGTTTTTCGGAATTACCGCCACACCCTTTGAGGACACCTTTACGGAAGGATTGTCCGACTTATAGGTCAGTACTGCCGCGCCTTCCGCTGCCGCACCGATGGAGACCTTTCTGGTCTTTCCTGCCGTCGTCTTCTTAATATCTGAAGCCGTGATCCTGTTGGCCGCCTTGTCGATCGTCAGCACATAAGATACGCTTCCGGCTTCATAATTTTTGCCGGCAGCTGCTTTCGCCGTGATCGTGACCTTGCCGGCGCCTTTGATCGTGACCTTACCGGTCTGATCCACTTCGGCAAGTGCCGTATTGCTGCTGTACCAGGAAATGGCTCCGTCTGTCTTCTTTGTCTTCAGAGCAAAGGTAAACGGGGCATTTCCGTATGTTTTGCTGACCGCGGAATCAGAAAAGGCCAGAGACGGCTTTGCTTTCCGGGTCACAGGCGTATCCCCTCCGCCGCCGGAGGATCCTGTACTTCCTCCGCTGTCTCCGCCGGAGGAATTGCTGTCCCCATCGTTTCCTCCGGAAGGATTACTGCCTCCGCCGTTTCCTTCATCCTGGGAAGGATCTGCCGTATCTCCTTCTGCCATATCGTGGCAGCGAATGGCTGCCATTTCCGAATTCAGATCGGAGGCGGCAACGTATACGATGCTTCCGGCTGCCGTCAGGCTGATCCCGGAACATCCTTTGTAGGCCGTTCCGCCCAGCTGAACGAGATCTTTCACATTTCCGTCCCGGACGACATAAACACAGATTCCGCCGGTGTCGGATGCTGCGCCCAGATAAAGATTGTTCGCCGCCGCACAAAGCGTTGCACCCAGAGAAGCGTCCACGCCAAGCCCGTTCAGGGAAACCGTTTCCTCCAGTGCTCCTCCCGGTCCGAAGCAGAACAGCGCAGAATCGTTATTTATATTCGCCAGAATATAGGTTCTGCCGTTGAATGAGGCCGTGCTCATGGCATTTGCCGCACCGTTCGACAATATGAGTCTTACTTTCCATTCATTGTTCTGCAGATCATACAGGTTTGTCGTCCACGGAGATCCGATTGCCGGCAGACCGGCTGCTATACACACTTCGCCGCCTATATCCGCAATTCTCGGACAGGTCAGATTCTCCGCCGCATTGCCGTATTGTTCGAACGCCGGTCCGTTTGTCCGGAATACTTTATATGCCTGATAATTATCTGAAACGATGGCATAGAGCGTCCCGTTTACGGCTTTCACGGACGGGATCTCCGTGATCTTTGTGAAGCCGGACAATGATGCTGCCGTTATCCATCCCTCTCCTGTATACTTCATCAGCAGCAGATTCCGGCCGTTCAGGTCGGAACCGGCCGCGTACAGTTCTCCGTTATAACGTACAAGATTTACGTTTTTCATGCTGAGACCGTTATCGATCCGCTGCCAGGCGGAACCGTCGTATCGGCAGATCAAAGCCGCAGAGGAAGAATACTCACTTTCTGCCGCCACGTAAATATTCGTACCGTCACTCGCCATGGATGTCCGCGCATTCGGGATTCCTGTAAAAGGCTCTGAACCGTCACTGTCTGTGACGGCAGTCCAGGCTCCGTCCCGCGCTGTGTATTCGATCCTGAAGGTAATACTGTCCGCTTCCTGGCTCAGTGCCGTGATCTTCAGTCCGCTGTTGGTTCCGTCCGAACAGCAGATCGCGCCGTCTGTAATACCGTCATTAAGATCTGATGAGCCGAAAGAAGAATTATATGCGATTCCGTTCTGTGTCGTAAAACTGCCGGCAGAAAGAGCCGCCTTTGTGAATTCTCCGGCCGCATCCTTCAGACCCGTTTCGCCCGGTCTGAAGATATAGACAAAATCTTCTCCTTCTGCCGTTCCTCCGTTTTTGTTTCCGAGGTCACGCAGATTTTCATTTACGCGATAGATAATGAGGCCGGAGCTGTCGACATTATCATCAAACAAAAGCGACGGATAAGATGGTTTTCGCTGCCGGTATTCCACTACGAAATATTCCGTGGAAGAACCCGGAAGCTGTATCTTCAGTGCCTGCTGTCCGCCGTTTCCGGATGCATTGCCGGCGGACGGCGCGGAAAGGGTGTAGGACTCCTGCAGGTTCTTCAGATCCACAGAGGGTATCGTGATCCAGCCAAGTGTTTTCCGGGTAACGGCAAGCGGCCAGTTCCAGGTCGATCCCTTTGCCATGATGTCCCATTTCCAGACGGGCTCTCCGTCCGCAGCGTAGCGATACAGATCCGCGGCGCCGAGCGTATGGAGATATTCGTGGGCCGAAACACTTGCATCAAAACAGTCCCCGATGCCGGATACACCGCCATCCACGACCGTATAGTGTCCGATCGCCTTTGTTCCTGCAGATGCACCGGGAGCAGAACCCGCATGACTGGAAAAGTTCCCCTTATTCCCGTAAAGGAGAGGGATCACAAGGAGATTGTCCACGCATCCGTCTCCGTCACGGTCAAAAAGCGCAGCATCCATATCCGGTCTCTTCTCATTCAGCTGGCTTAAAATCTCCTGAATAAGAACGGCATCTTTGGATTCGTAGCTGCCCGTATATTCCCCTGCCGTCATCCCGGAGCGGATATGCAGATACGTCCCGTCCTCGTACATCTGCGGGAAGTAGCTCACCGTATTCTGCTGACCGCCGGATATCGTCCGGATATAATTGCGGAAGGTACGGCCAAGGGAGGAATCTTCTCCGTTTGCTCCCATGCCGTTCATTTCACGAACAAGGTATTCCAGATAGGTGCGGGCCGTCGAATACGGATACGCCGTATCATAACTGATGTTGTCTTCCGATGAATCGGCAAACTCTGCAAGCACGACAACCTGTGCGGCGTTGGCGGAGGCGTCTGCCTGCAGCGGAGCAAAGGTTTTTTCCTCGCTGTTTCCGGCCGGTTCATCCTCCTTCGATTTCTTTTTCGGATCCGTCTCTTCATTGTCCTTATTACGGTCTTTCGGATCCGCCTTTCCGTTGTTTCTGCTGCTGTCTTCCGGATCCGCCGCATCCCCGTCTTCAGTGGCAGGAACATACTTTTCCTCATCTGAAGAAGAGAAATCCGTATCTGCCGTCTCATCGTATCCCGGCTCATCCGGGATGACAAAATCCGCATCTTCTGCGGCGCCGGACCAGATCCCGTCCGGTTTTTCCGGATCTGTGTCTTCTTCTGAAGAAGCTTCTGTCCATCCCGCATAGAGGATCGTGTTCCCGTAAACCCTGTCTTCCGCAAAGTTCCAGGGGTCGATGCATTCTGCGTCTTTATACCAGCCGGTGAAGATCCATCCTTCTTCCGAAGGCTCTTCCGGCACTTCGACCAGGCGGTCCGCATGCTGCTTCTGCGAAGAGACCGGAATACCGCATCCGTTCATTTCAAAGCTGACCTCGTACCATGGCCAGACGACCGGTACCGACACCGTCTCCTTCGTAAGAGGAATACCCTCGCTGTCATAGGCCGTGATCCCGGCATAATATTCCCCGCCGCCGGTCAGCCATTCCGCATCAAAGAAGCAGAAGGTGTCTTCCGTACAATCCGTTCCGCCAGTTATTTCGCCGCAGGTATACAGATAACAGGAATAATCTGACGCCCCTTCGACGGCATCCCAGTATGCGGCAAGTGCAGGCATATCCTCATCCGCTTCAAAAACAACCCCGGAAATTTCCGGAAGTTCCTCGGCTGTCTTCTCGTAAAAACCGGAAAGATCCCCCGAATCCGCTTTACCTGATTCTGCATCAAAGCCGAACCCTGCCGCGTAATTTTCATTTTCCGACTGCAGGACAAGCTCTTCTCCCGCAGGATCTGCCATAACAG
>JABUSX010000037.1 GCA_021442545.1 Eubacterium sp.
TGGATCCGCTCCTTTTTCTGAAAGAAAAATGAAGGAAAAGTTGACATATTTTAATGATTTTCATACAATGACGCTGCAATCGAAAAATCTTAGGATTTTTGTACGGGGCGACGTTACGGCGGCGTCCTATTTTTTATTTTTACGCTGAAACCATATAAAAAACAGCTGTATAAATCATGCAGCAGGAAGGTTTTACAGAGGATTTCAGAGGGAAATCAGAGGTTACCGATATTATGAAGAAAGTCAGTCTGATCGGAATGGGTGCCCTGGGGCTTCTGTTCGGGTCTTTGATCTATAAGAACTGTGGTCCGGAGTATGTGGATTTTATTCTGGATGATGACCGCTATGCGTCTTACAGGGACAGGCGGTTTTTCTGTAATGACGAGTGGATCCCGTTCCGGCTGACCAGGGCGGGTGAAGCGGAGCCGGCGGATCTTCTGCTTGTCTGTACGAAGGCGACGGGGCTGGAGGGGGCGATCGCGTCTCTGAAGAAGGCCGTCGGCAGGGATACGATCATCATTTCCGTGCTGAACGGTATTACCAGTGAGCAGATGATCGGTGAGGCCTACGGTTTTGAAAAGATCGTTCACTGCGTGGCACAGGCGATGGATGCCATGAAGTTTGGGGACAAAATGTCCTATACGAAAGCCGGGGAACTCCGGATCGGGATCGCAGGATCCGGAAAACCGGAAAACCTGAAGAAGGTCGAGGCGTTTTTCAACAGAGCCGGCATCGCCTATGTGGAGGAAGAGGATATTCTGAGGCGTCTCTGGAGCAAGTTCATGCTGAATGTCGGAGTGAATCAGGCCTGTATGGTATACGGGACGACATACGGTGAGACAATCAGAGAGGGAAGCGAGACAAACCGCACTATGATGGCAGCCATGCGGGAAGTGATTGCCATCGGCAATGCGGAGGGTGTGGACTTGTCTGAGGAGGATATCCGGCAGTACATCCGGATCGTGGGGACTTTGAGTGCGGATGGCATGCCTTCCATGGCGCAGGACCGCATTAATAAACGGCCAAGTGAGGTGGAATCCTTTGCCGGGACTGTGATACGGTACGGGGGAAAACATCATATTCCGGTTCCCGAAAATGAATATCTGTATCGGAAGATCAAAGAGATAGAAGCAGGATATGAGGGGTAATAAAAAACAGAAGATAAAAGACAGAAGATAAAAGACAGAAGATATAAGACAGAAAATATAAGACAGAAAATGAAAGACCGATGATAAAAAACAGCGGACAGGAGGTAAAGAGTATGGGGTACGGACAGAAGGTTTGGATTTTTCCGGATGCGGAACTTCCGCCGGCCGGAGTGGATATTATCCCGGGTCATGAATCGATCATTATTACAAATACGGGAAAAGAGGACGCTCATATCAGCATTACCCTCCTGTATACCGACCGGGATCCGGTTCGGGATATCAAGGTCACAGTAGGTGCCGAGAGAGTGCGGTGTCTGAGAACGAACGAGGAAAAGGATTTCGGATCTCACACGGCAGTGATCGGGGAACAGTATGCGATCCTGTTAGAGAGCGATGTGCCTGTTGTGGCGCAGTATGGCAGAGCGGAGCCGCGTGCGGTGGCTTTTTATACGACCCCGGGTTACAGCTGCGATTAAAGATAAGTGTGGAAAGCAGGAGTATCCGGTGTTCAGAAACGGATGCTTCTGCAGAAGGCTGCAATACGCAGCAAAAGAATGATTGTGTCAGAGTTGTGGGTCGGAACGGATAGAACGTCAGATTGGAATGTGCGGCAGAAGACAATGGAAAGGAAACGTTGAGATGAATGTACTTGATTGTATCAAAACCAGGAGAAGCTGCCGCATCTACATGGAGCAGCCGGTGGAACGTGAAAAGATCGGGCAGGTGATCGAGGCGGGGCGTCTTGCCCCGTGCGGAGGAAACAGTCAGACGACGCATCTGATCGTGATCACAAACAAAAAGGTGTTGGACGATCTTGCGGTACTGGCAAGAAATGCCTTCAGCCGCATGGAGATCACGGAGGGCATGTACCGTTCACTTGCAGCGTCGATCCGGGCGTCTAAAGCCGGGAACTATGTCTTTTACTATCAGGCCCCTGTGCTGATCGTGGCGGCGAATAAGAAGGGCTACGGAAATGCCATGGCGGACTGCGTCTGTTCACTGGAGAATATGATGCTGGCCGCAAATGAACTGGATCTCGGAAGCTGCTATATCAATCAGCTTCACTGGCTGGATGGGGATCCGGACGTGCATGAATATCTTCTCCGGATCGGCCTGGAGGAGGATGAGACCGTCTGCGGGAGCATGGCTCTCGGCTATGCGAAGAAGCTGAACCGGGAGACGCCGGTCAGAAGAGGGAATCCGGTTACCTATGTTGAAGATGATCCCCGATAGAATACAGAGAAGCTGCCGCAATAATACGGCAGCTTCTTTTATAGCTGTTGTGATTAAGGACATTATTATCTGCTGTTTTGACGATTTCCAGAAGTGCCTGTCAGATAATAGTACCGGTTTTCCGGCAGTGTCAGGCGGATAATATTGTCAGTTTCGCAGCAGTGTCAGTCAGATAATATTGTCAGTTTCGCAGCAGTGTCAGGCGGATAATATTGTCAGTTTCCCGGCAGTGTCAGGCAGATATTATTGCTGTCTTCTCATGAGTGTCAGCCGGCCTTGGGCGGCACAGCTGCTTCTGCGGTTGTTTTCTTCATGATCGAGACCAGGAAGAGGACGCCGATACACAGCGTGATGGCGTCGGCTATGGGCTGCGCCCAGATCAGGCCTTCGAAGCCGGCCGCGGCTTTCATCAGGAACATAAGCGGAACGTAGATGAGTCCCTGACGGGATATGGAAAGGATGAGTGACTGTTTTGCTTTTCCGAGTGCCTGAATGCCGACGGATGCCTGCATCTGCGGTCCCAGAACGAGGAAGCAGAAGATGCTGATCCGGAATACCAGTACGCCGGCATCGCGCACGTTATCCAGCGGCGTAAAGAGCCCAACCATGGCAGGAGCTGCCAGCCAGAAGACCGCAAAGAGTGCGACTCCGACCCCGAAGGTTATGCCCATGCCGGTCTTGAAGATCTTTTTGACGCGGTCGTAGTTGCCGGCGCCGTAGTTGTAGCCGACCAGGGGCTGACAGCCTGCAGCAAATCCCATGAAGACGAAGGTTCCGATAAAGATCAGCTTGGAGGAGATGCCCATGCCGGCCTTCAGAATATCATCGTTTCCGACGAGATTATTCAGGATGATCAGGGCAACGCTCATGAGTCCCTGGCTCAGGCAGGCGGGAATGCCGATCGTAAAGATCTCCTTCCAGATAATGGGCTTGCGGGAGAAATTGCGCAGATCGAGCTTCAGGAATGACTTACCGGACATGTAATAGTATCCGTAATAGAGCATCGCACCGAGGTTTCCGAGTACGGTTGCCAGTGCCGCGCCGCCGATTCCCATTTTGAATACGAAGATAAACAGAGGATCCAGAGCCAGGTTGATGACCGTTCCGATCAGCATGCCGATCATGGAGGGGACCATGGCTCCTTCGGAACGAAGAAGCTGTCCGCCTGCGTAGTTCAGCATAACGGGAACGGCACCGAGCAGCATGATGAAGACGTAGGTACGTGCAAACGGATAAACGTTTTCGGATGCGCCCAGACCGACAACCAGCGGCTTTATGCCGATAATGCCGACAACCATGAGGATGAGAGCCAGGATCACGCAGATCACGACACCTGTGGCGAGCGTGCGGTGCGCTTCATCCTTGTCTTTTTTCCCTATGCATCGGGAAATATAGGAAGCGGCACCGGTTGAAACGATGGTGGCGACCGCCATTTCGATCATGAGGATCGGAGTGGTAATACTGGCGCCGGCCAGCTGGTTTTCGTCGCCGAGCATACCGATAAAGAAGGTGTCGACCAGATTATAGAGCACCTGTACCATCATTCCCATAACAACGGGAAGAGCCATCTTCAG
>JABUSX010000003.1 GCA_021442545.1 Eubacterium sp.
CCCGTCCGAACCGATGCCGAAATGCCGGTCGCTCACGCGTATGGCCAGCTCTTCCGCATTTTCCACCTTTTCTTCAAAACAGTTCACATAAACGTAATCGTTTCCGCATCCGTGCATCTTCGTGAATTTCATGCTGCTCTCCCATCTTCTCTATCTGAAAAGCATACCCGGAACTGCTGTCTCAGTCCGCAGATATAAGCCATCTGATCATCGGCTCTGCTTCAGCTGCAGCCACGAACCATCTGACCTTCATTTCCGCTTTATCTGCAAACCGTCCGGCTGAACAGGATCACTTCCTCCGGAAGTAGATCTGCTTCTGGTTGTTGCTGTCCTTGATTTCGTTATACTCATAGCTGCCGAGGGATTTGATGAAGGCCGTAAACTTGGAAAAACCGAAGTTCCGGACATCGAAATCCGGCATTCTCTTGGAAAGCTGATCTCCCAGCTTTCCGGAAAAGATCCAGCCGTCTTCATCCGAGAACTGTTCCATGATCGCATCGATCGTGTTGCGTACCCGGTTGAGATCCTTCTGCCGTTTCTTTTCCAGATCCTGCTGCTGTTTTGTCTTCCGGTTTGCAGTTTTTGCCTTTTCTTTCGTTTTGGCTGTCTTTGCCGTTCCCTTCTGTTCTGCAGATTCGGCCGCTTCCTCCGCCGCCTTCTGTTCGTACAGCAGGTCCAGATATTTGAACTGGTTGCAGGCTGAAATGAAGGGCTGCGGCGTTTTGCTCTCGCCCATTCCGATCACCTGTTTTCCCTGCTCGCGGAGACGTGCCACGAGGCGCGTAAAATCGCTGTCCGAAGAAACGATGCAGAAACCGTCGACGGTATCCGAATACAGGATGTCCATCGCGTCGATGATCATCGCCGAATCCGTCGCATTCTTGCCCGTCGTATAGCTGTACTGCTGCATCGGAATGATGGAATTATCCAGCAGCACGCTCTTCCAGCTCGTCATGCGGGAACTCGTCCAGTCCCCGTAGATCCGCTTGTATGTGGCAACCCCGTTGTTCGCCGTTTCTTCCAGAATGATCTTAATGTATTTTTCGGATACGTTATCTGCATCGATTAAAACAGCAAACCGAAGCTCATTTTCCATATCTGTTAATCCTCCCGGGCCCAGTCTTTCGCCCGTTCAACCGCTTTTCGCCAGCCCTTCAGGGACTTTTCCTTTTCTTCTTCCGTAACGGCGGAAGTAAAGGCCTTGTCGATCCGGATCATATTGACGATTTCTTCCTGATCTTTCCAGAACCCGGTTGCCAGTGCGGCAAGCGCAGCTGCTCCGAAGGCCGTCGTTTCAACCAGCTTCGGGCGGACGATCGGAACGCTGCAGAGATCGGCCTGTCTCTGAAGAAGGAAATTATTGGCACTTGCTCCGCCGTCCACGCGCAGCTGTTTCAGGCGGATCCCGCCGTCCTTCTGCATAACTTCCAGAACATCATTGACCTGATAAGCCAGAGATTCCAGCGTTGCTCTCACCAGATGGCAGCGGTTCACGCCGCGCGTAAGACCCACGACCACACCTCTGGCATACTGATCCCAGTGCGGTGCACCAAGGCCTGTAAATGCCGGAACCACATAGCAGCCGTTCGTATCTTCAACCTTCAGTGCCAGTTCTTCGGATTCTTTCGCCGAAGAAACGATCTGCAGTTCATCCCGGAGCCACTGGATCGCCGCTCCGGCGATAAAAACAGAGCCTTCCAGTGCATAATTCACTTTTCCGTCACAGCCCCAGGCGATCGACGTCAGGAGTCCGTTGTGTGACAGGACCGGTTTTTCTCCCGTATTCATAAGCAGGAATCCGCCCGTTCCGAATGTATTCTTCACGTCTCCCGGATCAAAGCAGGCCTGGCCGAACAAGGCGGCCTGCTGGTCCCCCGCCGCACTGCCGATCGGTATCTCACCGCCGAAAAACAGGGGATCCACCATCCCGTAAACCTCGCTCGAAGGTCTGGGCTCCGGCAGCATCTGTTTCGGAATGTTCAGAATCTCCAGGATCTCTTCATCCCATTCCAGCGTATTGATATTGAACATCATCGTGCGGGAAGCATTGGAATAATCCGTTACATGAATCCTGCCCTTTGTCAGTTTCCAGATGAACCAGGTCTCGACGGTTCCGAACAGAAGATCGCCGGCTTCGGCGCGCTTCCGCGCATCCGGAATCTCATCCAGGATCCATTTCAGCTTTGTTGCGGAAAAATAAGCATCCGGAATCAGTCCTGTTTTTTCATGAAAAAGCTCTGACAGCCCCCGCTCCCGCAGTTCGTCACACATGGCAGCCGTCCGGCGGCACTGCCAGACGATGGCCGGACAGACCGGTTCTCCCGTATGGCGGTCCCAGACGATCGTCGTTTCACGCTGATTGGTAATACCGATTGCCGCGATCTCTTCGGCAGTGATATCTGCCTGTTCCATAGCCTGAACCGCCACGGCATGCTGCACGGCCCAGATCTCCATTGCGTTATGCTCGACCCAGCCGGGCTGCGGATAGTACTGCGTAAATTCCTGCTGAACCTTGCTGACGATCTCTCCGTTTTTATCAAACAGAATACAACGGTTGCTGGTCGTTCCGGCATCAAGTGCCATGATATATTTTTTCATAAAATTCTTCTCCCTGTTTACACATGTTCTGATCTGCTTTACCGGTGATATTATGATTCTCTGCAGCCTCCTGCCGCATGAATTTCCGAAATCCCTTAACTCCTCTTATCCATCCGGAATCTGCCTGATTTATTTTCCGTATTACACAGCCCTTTCGCGCAGAATCCGCGTCAGGCTGTCGAGAAGCACCTGCATCTGTTCCGTCGTCCCGATCGTGATCCGCAGAAAATTATCGATTCTTGGCTGAGAAAAATACCGGACATAGATATGACGTTCTCTGAGTGCCTCAAAAAGCTCTTTGGCCGGAACATCCGGATGTGAGACAAAGAGGAAGTTTGCGCAGCTCTCCAGACAGAAAAAGCCCATGGCTTCCAGCAGGTCTTTCACGCTGTCCCGTGTTTCCATGATCTTATCCAGTGTTTTCCGGAAATAATCTTCATCCCGGATCGCAGCCGTTCCGGCCGCAAGCGAGGGACGGTTCATCGTATAGGAGTTGATGGAGAAACGCACATCGGAAAGGCAGCGGATCAGTTCCTCGTTTCCGATCGCAAATCCGATGCGCATACCGGCCATGGATCTGGATTTGGAGAAGGTCTGAACCACGAGCAGGTTGTCAAATTCCTCCAGAAGGGGGAGTGCCGACTCCGCGCCGAAGTCCACATAGGCCTCATCCACGATCACAACGACATCCCGGTTCTTCAGAAGGATCTCTCTGACCGCCGAACGATCCATGGCGACCCCCGTCGGTGCGTTCGGATTCGGAAATACGATGCCTCCGTTTTTCCGGGCATAGAGAGCCGGATCAATACGCCAGTCCTCTGTAAGCGGAACCGTCTCATAGGGAATCCCGTAGCAGGCTGCCCAGACCTTATAGAAGGAATAGGTCACATCCGGAAACAGGATCGGGTTTTCGCTGTTGAAGAAAGTCAGAAACGCGTTCGCCAGCACATCATCGGAGCCGACTCCGACAAAGACCTGCGAAGGCTTCACGCCGTAACGCTCCGCGACCGCATTCACAAGAACGGTCGAATTCGGATCCGGATAAAGCCGGTTTTCGTCGGAAGACATCATCCGCAGTGCCCGTACAACATCAGGTGACGGCGGATAAGGATTTTCATTGGTGTTTAATTTGATCATGTTTCTGTCGGAAGGCTGTTCACCCGGAACATAGGGTTCCACCTTCCGAACAAATCTTTTCCATCCACCGGGAGTGTCCTGCATGATTTTCCTCCACCATCTGAATATTTGCTGCAATCATTTTCAGCTGCAGCCTTTTCAGCTGCAGCTGTTTTCAATTTCATCGATATTTTCCGATCAGACAACCGGTCTGCAGCCGCTTCGGCCAA
>JABUSX010000188.1 GCA_021442545.1 Eubacterium sp.
TCAAGAGCCCAAACTTCCATCTCTCCGAAACGCTGTCCACCGAACTGTGCCTTACCACCCAATGGCTGCTGGGTTACTAATGAGTAAGGACCAGTTGAACGTGCATGGATCTTGTCATCTACCAGATGGTGGAGTTTCAGATAATGCATGTGTCCGATGGTTACGCGGCCATCAAAATACTCACCGGTTCTACCATCACGCAGCTGCACCTTACCATCACGGGAAAGCGGAACGCCCTTCCACAATGCTCTGTGCGCGCGATTCTCTGACAAGTAGCTCATAACACCTTCTGCAAGGATATCCTTATACTTATCATAGAAGTTCTCTTCACCATTCTCTGCTTCTTCAGCGTCAAAAGGCATATTTACATAATCATTGGCAAGTTCCAGAGTATCCTGGATATCAATTTCCTTGGCACCATCAAATACCGGAGTCTCAATGTTAAATCCAAGCGCCTTGGCAGCCAGACTTAAGTGAATCTCCAGCACCTGACCAATATTCATACGTGAAGGTACACCCAATGGGTTCAAAACGATGTCCAGAGGACGACCGTTTGGAAGGAATGGCATATCTTCAACAGGAAGAACACGGGAAACGACACCCTTGTTACCATGACGACCAGCCATCTTATCACCAACAGAAATCTTACGCTTCTGAGCGATGTAGATACGAACAGACTGGTTAACACCAGGATTAAGCTCATCCCCATTCTCACGGGTAAATACCTTGGCATCCACAACAATACCATATGCACCGTGTGGCACCTTCAGAGAAGTATCACGTACTTCACGCGCCTTCTCACCGAAAATAGCACGAAGCAGTCTCTCCTCGGCAGTAAGCTCTGTCTCTCCCTTAGGAGTAACCTTACCAACCAGGATATCGCCGGCACGAACCTCAGCACCAACGCGGATGATACCTCTCTCATCAAGATCCTTGAGAGCATCATCACCTACACCAGGAACATCACGGGTGATTTCTTCTGGTCCAAGTTTGGTATCACGGGATTCTACTTCGTATTCTTCAATATGGATTGATGTATACACATCATATTCTACTAATCTCTCACTTAAGAGAACCGCATCCTCGTAGTTATAACCTTCCCAGGTCATGAAACCGATAAGCGGATTCTTACCAAGCGCCAATTCGCCCTGTGAAGTTGAAGGACCATCTGCGATAACCTCTCCTGCTTCTACCTTCTGACCCTTAAATACGATAGGTCTCTGGTTGTAGCAGTTCGACTGGTTCGAACGAGAGAACTTGGTCAATACGTATTCACGCTTATTACCATCCTCTTCCTTGATTACGATACGATTTGACTCAGAAGACAAAACAGTACCTGCTGCTTTGGCAACAACGCACACGCCTGAGTCAACAGCAGCCTTGGTCTCCATACCGGTTCCAACAACAGGAGCTTCTGTGGTAAGAAGAGGCACTGCCTGACGCTGCATGTTTGATCCCATGAGGGCACGGTTTGCATCGTCGTTCTGCAGGAAGGGGATCAAAGCCGTCGCAACGGAAAAGACCATCTTCGGAGAAACGTCCATGTATTCAAATACGCTGCGCTCATAAGCCTGCGTCTCGTCCCTGTAACGGCCCGAAACGTTATGATGAATGAAGTGGCCTTCTTCATCGAGGGCTTCATTCGCCTGTGCAACATGATAATTATCTTCTTCGTCCGCTGTCATATAGACAACTTCCTCTGTGACACGCGGATTTGCGGGATCTGTACGGTCGATCTTCCGGTACGGAGTTTCGATAAAGCCGTACTGATTGATGCGTGCATAGGAAGCCAGTGAGTTGATCAGACCGATGTTCGGACCTTCAGGCGTCTCGATCGGGCACATCCGGCCGTAATGGGAATAGTGAACGTCACGAACTTCGAATCCGGCACGGTCACGGGAAAGACCTCCCGGGCCCAGAGCAGAAAGACGACGCTTATGAGTCAGCTCACCGAGCGGGTTGTTCTGATCCATGAACTGTGAAAGCTGTGAGGATCCGAAGAATTCCTTAACGGCTGCCGTAACCGGTTTGATATTGATCAGGGACTGTGCGGTGATCGTATCCAGATCCTGCGTCGTCATACGCTCACGCACGACACGTTCCAGACGGGAAAGACCGATCCGGTACTGGTTCTGCAGGAGTTCACCCACGCAGCGGATACGGCGGTTTCCGAGGTGGTCGATATCATCACTGTTGCCGATTCCCTCTTCCAGATGCATGTTGTAGTTGATCGAAGCAAAAATATCATCCTTTGTGATGTGCTTCGGAATCAGTTCCGCGATGCGGTCCTCGATCTCTTCTTTCAGTTCGTCCGGATCTTCAAACTGATCCAGCATCTCTCTCAGAACAGGATAATAGACTCTCTCGGTCACGCCCAGCTCCGCGGGATCCACATCCACCCAGCGGGAAAGGTCGACCATCATATTGGAAAGAACTTTGACTTTGCGTTCCGGAGTCTCGATCCAGACATAGGGGATCGCCGCATCCTGGATCTCGTCTGCCATTTCACGCGTAAGAACTTCGCCGGCTTCCGCAAGGATCTCACCGGTTTCCGTATCAATGACATCCTCTGCAAGAACATGCTCCGCAATACGGTTGCGGAAGGACAGCTTCTTATTGAATTTATAACGCCCGACCTTTGCAAGATCATAGCGGCGCGGGTCGAAGAACATGCCTCCGATCAGGCTTTCGGCGCTTTCCACGGCAAGCGGCTCGCCGGGACGGATCTTCTTATACAGTTCAAGAAGACCTTCCTGATAGTTCGTGGCCACATCCTTGGAAAAGCTGGCCAGGATCTTCGGTTCCTCTCCGAAAAGCTCAACGATCTCGGCATTCGTTCCGACACCGAGTGCACGAATAAGAACCGTGATCGGAACCTTTCTGGTACGGTCCACACGGACATAAAAAACATCATAGGAATCGGTTTCGTATTCAAGCCAGGCACCGCGGTTCGGAATGACCGTGCAGGAAAAGAGGCGTTTGCCCAGTTTATCATGAGAAATGGCATAATAAATGCCCGGGGAACGGACAAGCTGGCTGACGATAACACGTTCTGCACCATTGATCACGAACGTTCCGTTCGCAGTCATCAGCGGAAGATCCCCCATGAAGATCTCATGTTCACTGATCTCGTCTTTTTCCCGGTTGTATAAACGAACTTTTACTTTCAGAGGTGCCGCATAAGTTGCATCTCTCTGCTTGCACTCTTCGATGGAATATTTGACATCATCCTCACAAAGCTGGAAATCCACAAATTCAAGGCTGAGTTTTCCGCTGTAATCCTCGATCGGAGAAATGTCGCCGAAAGCTTCTTTAAGCCCGTCTGTCATGAACCAGTTATACGAGTTCTTCTGTACCTCGATCAGGTTCGGCATCTCCAGGACTTCATTTTGTCTCTGGTAGGTCATGCGTACATTGCTTCCGCTTCGGATCGGACGAATCCTGTTTTTTTCCATTAGACGATCACCTCTTGCGTTATGCACTTGTGTTAGAAATTTGAAAGGGACACTCTTTGAAACCTGCTTTTCGTTTACGGAAAACCCGCTGTTTACACGGCTTTCGGGCACTTATGAGCCGTAAATGAAAGGCATAGCCCGCCAGAATAGAGCATTTTCAACAATAACACGCAGGAAGAATTATGTCAATGAAATTTTTATAAAAAATGCATCCTCGTTTTATAAATAATCATCAGACTACGAAAAAACAAGTTTCCGAAAATCAGAGAGAAAGAGCCGGCGGAAGAATAAACAGCAGCGCGGCCCGGAAAATCAGATCAGGAACATCCGGAGAAAAGCAGGAGGACTGCCGGTGAACGGCAGTCCTCTTGCTGATCATACACTTTATTGAAACAAACTCAATCCGCATAACCCGGTTTTCCGAGAAGACGGAACATGTTTTTCTTATAGCTTTCAACGCCGGGCTGATTGAACGGGTTGACG
>JABUSX010000041.1 GCA_021442545.1 Eubacterium sp.
GCAATAGCCAAAAAGCACCCGAAATCAGGAAGAAAAAAACGAAGCCGGGAGTCTGCAGGGAAATGACAGAAAAATCCGTTGTTTTCCGCTTTTTGTGATTCTGCTCGTCGCGATTCCTGTTTTCATCGATCAGCTGACAAAGTATCTGTCTGTGCAATGTCTGAAAGATCAGCAGCCATTTCTTCTGATCAACGGTGTTCTGGAACTGCAGTATATAGAAAACCGCGGCGCAGCCTTCAGTATGCTGCAGAACCGCCAGTTTGTCTTTTATATTCTGACAGGGATTTTCCTGGTTGTTGTTGTGCTCGTTCTTCGGAGGATTCCCAGAACCCGGAAATACAAACCGCTTTTTGCTGCAATACTGATCCTGACGGCCGGTGCAGTCGGAAATCTGATCGACAGGATCCTGCACCAGTATGTAGTGGATTTTATTTATTTTTCCATCATTGATTTTCCGGTTTTTAATGTTGCCGATATCTGCGTGACTTTGAGTGTGATTGCGCTCGTGATCCTTGTTTTGTTTCATTACAAAGATAATGATCTTTCCTTCCTGAAGCCGGGACGTTCCGATAAGAAATAAGAGACGATGCAGAGAGAAACTGTGGAAGATGAACTTCTTTTTATAACCGGTATGGCAGATGAGGGCACGCGGGTCGACCGTTTTCTGGCGGATCTGCCGCTTTCTCTGTCGCGGACCTACATTCAGAAGATCTTAAAAGACGGAGGAGTACTCGTAAACGGCAGAACCGTGCGCGCCAGTTTCCGCCTTTCTGCAGAGGACAGGGTGTGTCTGCACATTCCGGAAGTCCGGGAGCCCTGTATTGAAGCAGAGAATATTCCGCTTGACATTCTCTATGAAGATGAGGACCTGCTCGTTGTCAACAAGCCGCAGGGGATGGTTGTTCATCCTTCGGCCGGACATATGAGCGGCACTTTGGTCAACGCCCTTTTGTATCACTGCGGAGACAGTCTTTCCGGGATCAACGGGATTCTGCGTCCCGGTATCGTACATCGTATCGATAAGGACACATCCGGAGCCCTGGTGGTCTGCAAAAATGACAGTTCACACAGGGGACTTGCAGAACAGTTTGCCGTACATTCCTGCAGGCGCCGGTACAGAGCCGTTCTCTCCGGTGTACTTCCTCAGGATGCAATAACGATCGATGCACCGATCGGACGGGATGAACGTGATCGAAAACGTATGGCTGTTGTACCGGAAGGGAAGGGGAAGCGTGCCGTGACGCATCTGTCCGTCCTGCAGCGTTTTTCTTCCTTTACTTATACAGAATGTGTACTGGAAACCGGCCGCACGCATCAGATCCGCGTACATACCGCGTCCATAAACACACCCGTACTTGGCGATCCCGTTTACGGGCGGCGCAAATGTCCTTTTTCCGAATTAAAAGGGCAGGTTCTTCATGCCATGACACTTGGCTTTATTCATCCCCGTACGGGGGAAATAATGGATTTTACAGCGCCTCTTCCGAACTATTTCGAAAAGCTGTTACAAAAGCTGTGATCCCATGATATACTGTCATTAACCTGTAAACGGAGCAAAATAAAAAGGGGACGTCTATGAAAACAATTATTACGATCGGAAGAGAATTCGGAAGCGGCGGTCATGTAATCGGAAAACTCCTTTCTGAGAAGCTGGGAATCCCGTTTTATGATAAAGAACTTTTGGACCGGGCTGCCAAGGACAGCGGATTCTGCAAGGAGATCTTTGAGAATCAGGATGAGCGTCCTACGACCAGTTTTCTGTATTCCCTGGTCATGGATACCTATTCTTCCAATATCATGAATGACATGCCGCTGAATCAGAAAGTTTTTCTTGCTCAGTTTGACAGTATTAAAAAGATTGCCAGAGAAGGAGCCTGCGTCATCATCGGCCGCTGTGCGGATTATGCGCTGGAAGAGGATCCCAATGTGCTCAGTGTCTTTATTCATGCAGAACTGGACGACCGTGTAAAACGTATCTCTAATCTCTATGATCTGACACCGAATAAAGCCAGAGACCGGATCCGTAAGAATGACAAGAGCCGTTCCAGCTACTACAATTATTATACCAGTAAGGAGTGGGGAGCTGCCGAAAGTTATGATCTTTCCGTCAACAGCAGCAAATACGGCATTGAAGGAACAGTAAATCTTCTGATCCAGGCGATTGAGATCAAAGAAAAGGGAACGGCAGAAAAAATATATAACGTTCCGGAAAACTGACTGATTCCCGGATCTCAGTCCTTCCTCAGGTGAACCGCTTTTGCGGCAGTGCGGCGTCTTTGATCGCTCATTGCCGCATAGTGTTTTCTGGTGGTGTTGACGTCCTTGTGTCCCAATACATCGGCGACCAGATAAATATCACCGGTTTCCTGATACAGGGACGTTCCGAAGGTGCTGCGCAGTTTGTGCGGGGTAATTTTTTTTGCCGTTGTAACATGTGAAGCATATTTCTTCACCATGTTTTCCACTGTTTTTACACTCATTCTGCGTCTCTGTGATGAATAAAACAGGGCGTGTTCATGGCCCTGCACGGGCACGATGGATTTCCGGTCTTCCAGATAGGCGTGCAGGGCATCTGCAACCTCTTCTCCGAAATAAACGATCATTTCATTTCCGCCTTTGCGGAAGACCTTGATTCCGTTATTCTTGAAATCCAGATCCTCGATATCCAGTCCGACACATTCGGAAACCCGGATTCCGGTTCCAAGCATCAATGTCAGTATAGCCAGATCGCGGCTCTTTGTTTTTTCGTAATATGTTTTCTGATGAGCAGACAGGCTCTCGCCGCCGTTCTCGATAAAATCCAGCAATAAAGCCACTTCATCCTGATCCAGACGAATGATTTCTTTTTCGTGCAGTTTAGGCATATCAACGAGAAGGGTAGGGTTGGTGCGGATCCGTTCGTGTTTGTAGTAATAGGCATAAAATGTACGCAGCGCCGAAATTTTCCGTTTGATTCCTTTTTCTCCGTTTGTTACGTAGTCAACGCCGCCTTCTGCGGGCACATAGGCTTTCAGATATTCAATATATTCCTCGATATCAAGGGCAGTAACAGAATCAAGAACATCAATTCGAAGATCCCGTACAGACCGGTTTTTAAAAGAAGGATTCATACTGAAAAGAAAATCGAAAAAAATGCGGATATCGTAGGCATACTTAATACGGGTACTTGCGGAAGTCGTTGCGCTGATTCCGCGGAAAAAGTCACGGGCAAAGGGAGGCAGTGTTTCAAGTACCTCCCGAAGCTTTAAGGTGTTTCGGATATCGTTTTGTTCGTGATAGGTAATACGTTTATCAGCCATGAAAACCTCCTTGAACTATTCGAAAAACCTGTGTTTTCCGAATAGTTGAATCTATAAGGACATCATACTCTTTCTTCAGATATCCTGCAAGACCTTCTGACATAATACACGAATATACAGATCATACTCATTCTTTTTCTTTCTGAATGTCCAAAACAGAAAGTCTCTCGGCGGCTGATTAATCTTTACCGATCCTGTTTTCTGTAATTACGGATTCTATATTGCGGATTCTACGAATGTCTGTTTTTACATTTTTGAGAAAAATACATAATTCGGACTTTCTGTATGACGGATATATCTGTCTTCTCTTTTGCAGACAGAAATAATATATTTGTACAGACATTTTCTGAATATGAATTCTCCTATTCCATACATATACTTCAAAATATTGAGTATTTTATTGCTATTGCTCTGCTTTTCTTGAAATATGGGGGCCTTACGTGTACACTATGATTATGAATGAATCTGATGTTATTTTTACTTCAGCTGACCAGGGAGGAAACAGAATTTTTTACTCGATCTACCCGGATATTCATGGAAAGATCTGGGTAAAATTCTGGGGACATTTTGTGCGCTCTTCCGAGCGCAGAACCAGACCGTGGCGTTTGCAGGAATATTTCGGCGC
>JABUSX010000149.1 GCA_021442545.1 Eubacterium sp.
CGGTACGTTCAACGGGAAGCCGGATGCTCATGGTTTCTCCGGCGGCGCAGCCGGCCGTGAGAACACCTTCCACCTCGGAATCCAGGTTCAGAAGCAGGCGTCCGGTAAGGGGTGCCGGGTCGAGCCCGGAGGCTCCGAGCATGCCGATCTCTTCAGCGGTCGTGCAGAGAAACTCGAGACGCGGATGCGAAAGGGTCTCGTCTTCGAGCAGTGCAAGCGCGTAAGCGACGGCGATGCCGTCGTCTCCGCCGAGGGTCGTTCCTTCGGCGAAGATCCAGTCGCCTTCCGCACGAAGATCCAGACCTTCGGCGAACATATCCTTCGTGCAGTCCGGTTCCTTTTCACAGACCATGTCCATGTGTCCCTGTAGGATAACGGCGGGCTCTGTTTCCCGGCCGGGACTTGCTTCTTTGATGATGACAACGTTGTCTGCGCTGTCACGATGCCATTCCAGCCCGCGTGATTCCGCAAAGTCCGCAAGATAGTCCGCGATCGCCTTTTCGTGGTTCGAGGGGCGCGGAATCTGGGAGATCTCATAAAAATACCGGAAGACAGAAGCGGGTTCCAGGTCGTGAATCATACGGGGCATGGCGGACACCTTTCTTTACCTGAGGTTTATCCCTTCGGGAATGATTTCAGAATCATCCCTTCGGGAATGGTTTCAGGATTATCTTTTCGGGAATATTTTCAGGATCATCCCTTCGGGAGTGCTTTTCCGGAGATGATCCACGGGGCGGGCTGCTGAACGAAGCTGTTGGACGGGTTCAGCTTGGAAATGGCGACCTGGATCACTTCCTTATCCTGAATGTTGAATTTTTCAAATACCTGATCGATGCCTGCGGCTACAGTGAAGTCGAGGGTGTAGACCACGACCGAAATGTGCGGGTTGACCGATGTGAAATATTCCAGCTCCTGTTCCATGCTGGCCGATGCCACGAGGAATACAAGAGAGGGGACCGGAAGACCCTTCATGGAGGCGTCATCTACGTGGTCGATGATCTGAATGTTGCTCAGGCCGAAATGTTCGACGTTTTCTTCCATCGTGGTCCGGTCATCACCGTTGTATTCCACGGCGATCACGGTTCCTTCCGTAGCGATCAGCGCTGCTTCGATGGCGATGCTTTCGCCGCCGATGACGCAGATCTCATCCTGACGTCCGACCTGCATCTTGTTCAGGATCACGGAACGGATCTCGCTTCCGACGTAACGGACGGAGCCGCGGCGGAAGTGCTGGTTGCTCATGCCGATCTTATAGGTATTGCGTGCCTGCGGATTGAAGATCAGCATACCTGCGGAGGCGTTGATCCCGCGGTTGATCATGTTTTTCAGTTTATCCGTCTTGATCTCGCCTTCCGGTTCCGAACCTTCGTTGTACCAGACATCACATTCGCCGAGTCCGGCGTTCCACATGCGGTAAAAAATATCTGCGTCGCCGGCCTGCGTGAAGACAAGCGTGGTGCCGTGGCTTTCAACGGTCGGGATCACGTTCTTGTTTTTCTGCGTGATATCCAGCATCTTCACTCTCTCAAGATTAACGGGAGTGTGCATTGCATAGTAATGAAGCCATGCCAGGATTTTTTCGTTTGTAAATAATTCGCTCATTTTTTACCTCCATTCTGTGGCCGGGGGCCGACCAGACCGACTTGTTGCTGTTTCATACTGCATTCCTTTATATCATAGCATAAAATCACGGGATAAAGGTCAAAAGGTTTGCGTTCTGCGCAGGGAGCATATTGTTCCGAATGATATCAAATATGCGCTGATAAATTTCGGAAAAAGTTGATAAATTTCGGATATTTGCATATAATTTACGGTAAGAAGATCTGCAGCACGGAATAACGATCTGCAGCAGATCATAAACAGGAAATCAGTATGCGGATCACGGTGTTTTCGGAGGAGTATTATGAGGACCTGCAGACAGATTGCGGCTGAATGGAGAGTTTCAGAACGATCCGTCAACTATTTATGCAAAAAAGGAAAAATCCCCGGTGCTGTTAAACAGGGAAATGCATGGAGGATTCCGGACGATGCGGAAAAACCGGCCGATGGACGCGTTTCATCCGGAAAATATATAAAAAATAATCCGGAAAAAACCAGAAAAGCGCTGCCTGTGGGCATTTCGGATTATATACGTGCGCAATCAGAGTATTATTATGTGGATAAGACGCTGCTGATCAAAGATTTCTTAGATCGAAAACCGCTGGTTTCCCTGTTTACAAGACCAAGGCGTTTCGGAAAAACCTTGAATATGGATATGCTGAGAGTCTTCTTTGAGACATCGGCGGAGGATACGGGTAAATATTTTACAGACAAGGCGATCTGGGCCTGCGGAGAGGAATATCGCCGTCATCAGGGCAAGTATCCGGTCATCTTTCTGTCATTTAAGGATGTCAAATTCGATTCCTGGGAGGCTACGCTCGAGAAGATCCGCGGACTTCTTCAGGCAGAGTTCGGAAGGCATGGGGAGATTCGCAGCAGCGGCAGACTTGCTGAATATGAAAAAGCATATTTTGAAAGATTATTAAGCGGAGAGGCATCTGAGGTTGAACTGACATCTGCTCTCGGAATGCTTTCCCGGATGCTGGCAGAACATCATGGCCGGGCCCCGATCATTATTATTGATGAATACGACACTCCCATTCAGGAAGGTTATACAAAAGATTTTTATGAAGAGATCATAGGATTTATGAGGAACTTCTTTTCGGAAGCGTTTAAGGATAATAAGAATATCACCTATGGTTTTCTGACCGGAATATTGCGTATTGCACAGGAGAGTATCTTCAGCGGCCTGAATAATCTTTCCGTAAATTCAGTCATGGATACAGAGTATGATACCTTTTTCGGATTTACCTGTACGGAAGTAAAAACCATGCTGAAATACTATGGAATGAAAAACAGGGAAAAAGAAATGAAGGACTGGTATGACGGATACGTATTCGGAAATACAGAAATCTATAATCCCTGGTCTGTTATCAATTATATTGCAAAAAACGGAGTTCCGCAGACGTATTGGGCAAATACCGGCAAAAACGAAATACTGGAAAATGTCCTTGCAGCTGCCACGGATGAGATTACTGAAAACTTATATTCCCTGCTGCAGAAAAAGACGGTGGTCGCAAGAATCGATCAGAACGTGGTATATCGGTCTCTTGCGGAAGATCCGGGCAATGTTTATGGAATGCTTCTGGTTGCAGGATACCTGAAGGTGACAAAGAAGGAATTGCAGGATGACGGATCATATCTGTGTGAAGTGGCAATTCCCAACAAAGAAATCGCTGCTGTTTATAAGAATGAGATTCTTTCTCACTTAATGAGTATCGGGGCTGTTGCACGAACAACGGCGAACAAGATTGCGGAGAGTCTGTATGCGGATGATTTTACCGGGCTTCAGAAGGCTGTTTCTGAGTTTATGGATAAATCGATAAGCTTCTATGATGCCGGGACAGAAGGGTTTTATCATGGTCTGATGCTTGGTCTGGTCGCACTGCTGGACAATCATTACAGAATTCGATCCAACAGGGAGGCCGGTGACGGCAGATATGATATTTGTCTTATTCCGAGGGAGAGCAGATATCCGGGAATCATTATGGAACTGAAATGGAAACGCGGGCTGGAAACGGACGCTCTCGAGGAACTTTCCGAGGAGGCTCTGAAACAGATCGAAGATAAAAGATATTGTACGGAATTGAAAGAATCCGGGGTTAAAAAGATTCTGAAGCTGGGAGCTGCTTTTTCCGGCAAAAAAGTCAGTATCAAAGCAGAGTAAAGAACAGCCGGATCTTTAATTAAGTTCCGGGGAAGCGGATTCATAAACGCCGAAAAATAAACCTTCAAAACGCCGAAAAATAAACCTTCAAAATGCCGAAAAATAAATCCACAAAACGCCGTAAAATAAACCTTC
>JABUSX010000127.1 GCA_021442545.1 Eubacterium sp.
AGATTGAGTCCGGCGGATACAGGGGAACAACAGAGGAAGAACCGATGCGTCTGGATGAGGATATAAATACACCGGAGGAAGAGGCATTCCGGAACGCGGAAAAGATCCGGCAGGAAAACGCAAAAATGCCTCTTGGAGCAACGGCAGCGGGCATTCTGGCAGGACTCGACGAGCCGAAGCCGGAAAGAAAGAAACCCAAATACAACGAAGAACTGGAGATCCCGGACGAAGAACCGACCGCTGAAGAGAGAAAGGCACATACGATCCCGCTGAATATGCTCGGGCAGAATACGGTTCCGATTTCCATCGATAAGATTCTGAGCCAGGAAACGCCGGAAGAGCAGCGGATCCGTATCCTGAACAAAGCCAGACCGACGCGTATGAATGAAGAACAGCGCAGGATCTTTACGTACTTTGCACGGATACCGGGAATGGACAGCCAGATCCTGGAAGCGATCAGCTGTGTCTATGCACATGCCGGAGAGCGGACATCTCTGCACGGAAACATAGGCGTCATGGGCGCAAGAGGAACGGGAAAGACCCGTCTGTCGCAGGGGCTTGTTACCACAATGTGCCGGGATATGGGGCTGAAAGCAGCCAAGATTGCACGCATTACCGGTGAGGAACTGAATAAAAAGGATCCGTCCAGGATCGTTTCGATCATGGCCGGCGGCTTCCTGATGATCGAGGATATCAGCAGAGTTTCGGAAGCGACTCTGAACAAACTGAACCAGGCGATGGAATTCCGTACAGACTGCATGATCGTGATCATTGAAGACGATAAGTCGGAGATGAGGACCTTCCTGAAGAATCATCCGATCTTCGCGGCGAAGTTTGACAAGCTGATCTCGATTCCGATCTTTACGAATGACGAGCTGGTCACCTTTGCCCGCACGTATGCGGACGAAAACGGATGCAAGATGGATGATCTGGGCATCCTGGCACTTTATACGAAGATCGGCAGCAGGCAGTCTCCGGAGAAGCCGGTTACGATTTCGGTCGTGCGTGATATGGTCGATGCTGCGATCGATCATGCTCTGAAGGGCCGCAAGCGTTCCAAACGGAACAAAGATGTCGGCAAGATGCTGATCCTGCACGAGAAGGACTTCGAGTGAGCGGGACGGCAGAACCGTATCTGGCATCTCCTTCGGCAACACTGGAGATTCTTCAGAGATACGGTCTTCATACACAGAAAAAATACGGACAGAACTTCCTCATCGATGCGCACATTCCCGAAAAGATCCGGGAAGCGGCGCAGATCGGAGAGTCTGACAATGTAATCGAAATTGGGCCGGGGATTGGAACCCTGACCCAATTTCTTGCGCAGAAGGCCGGACATGTTACGGCGGTCGAGATCGACACACATCTCATTCCCGTGCTGGAAGAGACGCTGTCGGAATACGAAGGCATCCGTATCCTTCAGGGCGATATTCTGAAGCTGAAGCCCGAAGAACTTCTTTCCGACGGGCAGGGAGAAGGGGAGCTTAAAGTCGTTGCAAACCTTCCCTACTACATTACAACACCGGTTCTGATGTGGCTTCTGGAGTCGGATCTTCCGCTTTCTTCCTGTACGGTTATGGTGCAGAAGGAAGTCGCCGACCGCATCCAGGCTTCTCCGGGAAGCCGGGATTACGGAGCCTTGTCTCTGGCCGTTCAGTACTATACGGAGCCGCGTGAAGTTCTTCAGGTTCCCCCGTCCTGTTTTCTTCCGAAACCGAACGTGGGCAGTTCTGTTGTGCATATGAAGCTTCGGAACCGGGAGGAGCGTCTGCCGCGTGAAGAAGAGAGCCGACTGTTCCGTGTGATCCGCGCCGCCTTCTCTCAGCGCAGAAAAACGCTGTACAATGCACTGCGCAACCGTGAAGGCGCTCTCTGGACAAAAGAAGAGATTGCCCGTTCGATTGCAGCCTGCGGATTCCGGGAAGACGTACGCGGTGAAGCCCTGTCACTGGAGGACTTTATCCGCCTATCCGGGGAACTGGGCTGAATCACAGGATACGGAGAAAACCGGCAGGCAGCCGCAGACAGGTAAGGAAGCGGAAACAAAATCCGCAGCCGGATCGGCAAAAACCGTGACCGGAGTGATAAAACCGCAGCCGGATCGGCAAAAACCGTGACCGGAGTGACAAAACCAAAGCCGGATCCGGGGCAGAACAGAATAAAGATGAACATAGAAAAGGCCACCGCTTATGCGATGGCTTTTTCTTAAAGGAAGGAGATCCGATTACGATCGGTATATGAAAAAGAAAAATTGAAAAACGTTTGTTCTATGGTTAAGAGTATAGGAGGTAATTATGGCGCGGTTTTGAGTAAATTTTTAACAAATCATGAACGAACCGAAAACCTTTTGTGACTATCGCTTTCGTATTAAATTCATTGTTCTGAAAGACAACTGACACAAAACCGTAAATACCACGGACATTTTTCAATTTTTCAGACAGCAGCTGTTTTTCGTTCTGCAAAACCTTCGGCAGTCCGTACCGTCAGAAACGAGCCGGAAAGCGGGTCTCAGCAGCTGTTTTTATTCTGCAAAACGGGACCAGGCGGGGGCGAGGCTTTCGATCACCTTCCGGTAAGTCTCGTATTTCTTTTCGTAGATCTCCTTATATTCAGGACGAGGCTCGGTCACGCCGCTGATCTGGACGGTCTTTGCGATCGCTTCCGGATAATCCGCGAACACACCGGAAGCGATGCCGGCCGACATGGCCGCACCGAGTGCACCGAGTTCTTTTCCGCCGATCGCCGCCACGGGGATCTGCAGGGCATCGGCGAAGATCTGTACCCAGACTTCGGAATTTGCCGCTCCGCCCGAAAGCAGGATTGAAGAGGGAACTTCGTGATCCAGCAGCAGACGTTTGACGTGTGTCAGGTGCGAAAATACGATGCCTTCGTAAACGGCACGCAGCATATGTTTTTTCGTATGGTAGGCTGTCAGCCCGATAAAGGTACCGCGGGCAAGCGCTTCTTCGTTGGAACCGTTCAGGAAAGGAAGAAAAACACATTCGTCATCCTGAGGTTCAAGCTCCTCGACCCACTTGTTTGTCAGGTCATAGACCGAGCTGCCGTTTTCGGAAGCTTCCTTCCGCTCGTAGGACATCAGATTCCGGACGAACCACTCCATGTTGCCGGCCGAAGTCGGGCTGCTCTGTTCGAGGAGATAGTAGCCGGGGATGCAGAAGATCGAATTCAGACCGCCCGGATTGTTCAGAACCGGTTCCGGGGAGATAAATTCGTTGATGCTCCAGGTGCCGGCGATCATGCAGATCTTGCTGTTGTCGGAAAGCCCGGATGCGATTCCGCAGGCGTCCACATCAAACATGCCGCAGGCCACGGGCGTGCCTTCCGGCAGAAGAGTCTTTTCCGAGGCTTCCGCAGTCACGGTGCCGCAGACCTCGGCAGAATATTTCAGCGGAGGAAGCGCATCGAAAATTTCGGGAATGCCGTAAGCCTCTGTCAGGGAACGGTCCCAGTCTGCGGTATACATGTTGACGAGCCCGCCTCCGGAAGCGATGGTGATATCTGCGGCGGCTTCCCCGGTCATGCGGAAACGTACATAGTCGTTGATCGAAAAGACATAGCGGATTCTGGAATAGGCTTCCGGCTCGTGATCCTTCAGCCAGGCAAGCAGGCAGCTGGGCTGCATGTACAGGGGTCTCATGCAGATCTTCGGATAGATCGCATCCGCCGTTCCGTCGGTATTCCACTTCTTTTCATAGGCCCAGGCACGGGTATCCGTGGAGGCGATTCCGTTATACACCGGACGTCCGTCTTTATCGAGTGCGTACAGACCCTTGCCGTGGCCGGAAAAGGAAATACCTGCAATATCCTTCGGATCGATGCCGGATGCGGTAATTGCTTCACGGATCGCGGCTGCGTTGGCTTCCCAGAGT
>JABUSX010000120.1 GCA_021442545.1 Eubacterium sp.
GTCCGTATGCGTCTGTCAGCCGCCCGTCGTGAGGGATTCTGTTAAGAACAGACGGCAATGCAACATTGAGAAAACCGGGTCTGCGCAATTGTAAAATCCGGGGTATACAGATATTGGAGAATAACTGCATGAAAGTTCAGGAGAGCGAAAATCATATAGAAGGAAGAAATCCGGTGCTGGAGGCTTTCCGGTCCGGGCAGACCGTTGATAAGATCTTTCTTCAGAAGGGGCTTCAGGACGGCATGATCCTGACAATTGCCCGCGAGGCGCGAAAAGCCGGGACGATCATCAGTTATGTTCCGAAGGAACGTCTGAATCAGATGTCCGGAACGGGAAAGCATCAGGGCGTGATCGCATATACGGCGTCTTTTCATTACGCGGAGGTGGAGGATATTCTGAAAAAAGCAGAAGCTTCCGGAGAACCGCCCTTCGTGTTTCTTCTTGACGGAATCGAGGATCCGCACAACCTCGGTGCGATCATCCGCAGTGCAAACCTGGCCGGTGCCCATGGAGTCATCATACCGAAGCGGCGTGCCGCTTCTCTGACAGCCGTTGCGGTAAAGTCCTCTGCCGGTGCGGTTTCCTACACGCCGGTTGCACGGGTCACCAATCTATCGGATACGATCGAAACGCTGAAGCAGAAAGGACTGTGGGTTGCCTGTGCCGATATGCAGGCACCGCCTATGTACGAAGCCGATCTGACCGGACCGCTCTGTCTGGTCATCGGAGGGGAAGGCGAAGGCGTGAGCCGTCTGGTCCGGGAAAACTGTGATCTGACCGTGTCGATCCCGATGAAGGGAGATATCGATTCGCTGAATGCTTCTGTTGCCGCAGGTGTTCTGGCCTGGGAGGTCATGCGGCAGCGGAGGATGTCATAAAAACAGAAGAACGAAGGGAATGACCGGAAACCGGAAGAGAAGCCGTAACGGAAGAACCGGACCGGAAAATTACAGAACAGAAATACGAAACAGAAATAATGATGGATTACGCTGAAAAAACGGATGAAGAACTTGCCCTCCTTTCCCAGAAGGGGGATGAGGGTGCGGAAGAATATCTTCTTGAAAAGTTTAAGGCACTTGTAAGAATCCGGGCGCGCGAGCTTTTTCTTGCAGGCGGAGAACAGGAGGATCTTCTTCAGGAAGGCATGCTCGGGCTCTTCAAGGCCATACGTCATTACGATCCGGATAAGGAAGCGTCATTTCAGACCTTTGCCCGGCTTCTTGTTTCCCGCCAGATCTATAATGCAATCGCGGTATCTCAGCGTCAGAAGAATCAGGCACTGAATCAGTCCGTCAGCGTAGATGACCTGGATGAGTGCATGAGAGGAACGGCGGAAAGTCCGGAAAATATCGTGCTGGGGCTGGAAAACGCCCGCGAGCTCCGTCAGAAGATCGATGAAGCTTTGAGCCCTCTCGAGAAAGAAGTGCTGGAGCAGTATCTGGACGGAGTGGATTATCTTCAGATCGCATCAGATATGAAACGTACTCCGAAATCGATCGACAATGCCCTGCAGCGGATCCGTGCCAAGGTATCCCGTCTTCTCTGGCAGGAATAACAATAAGATGGTTCTGTATTCCTTGTAAAAAAACCGGAAAAGTGATACGCTTTTTAGGTTATATACGGGTGTGTTTTTTTCATCCGGAAGCTTCCGAAAACCCGGCCCACTAATTATACGAGCAGAAATACCGTGAAGATTACATCCAGAAAATTCTTTCGTGTCCTCATCATTATTCTTATCTGTGCAGCCGCAGTGGCTGTAATCGGAATCGTCTGTGTGAACGGTTTTGTGAACAATAAGATGGAAAAGATCAACCACGTTGATACGGCTGAAGTGGAGTGGGTAGCTCCTGAAGAAGAGACCTTTGAGGTGACGGTCTCCGCCGGATCGGATACGATCACGCAGAAAGAAGCGGAAGAGATTTTCGATGCGGACAACGTCAGCACAAAGGTGGACAGAGTCAGTATAAATGCGGACAGCAACAGTACAGACGTGGACAGTGTCAACACAAAGGTGGACAGCGTCAGCACGATGGATGACAACGACATTAAGAATATTCTTCTGATCGGTACGGACGCACGTGAAGGTGAAACACAGCAGCGTTCGGATACGAATATTCTGTGCAGTATCAATACGCGCGATAAAAAGATCACGCTCGTTTCCTTTATGAGGGATATGTATGTCCCGATCCCCGGTTATTCTCCAAACCGTATCAATGCCGCTTATGCCTTCGGAGGCATGGAGTTGCTGGATCAGACGATCGAACAGGATTTCGGCATTCCGGTTCACGGCAACGTGGAAGTGGACTTTGAAGGCTTTATTGAAGCCTTTGGTGTCATCGGAAATATTGAGATGGAACTGACGGAAGAAGAAGCCGAATATCTGAGCACCTATCCGGGGCTTGGTTCGGAGACGGATGAAAGTGATGAGGTCTGGGAACTTCACGAAGGCGTAAACGAGCTGACACCCTCGCAGGCACTCGGCTTTTCCCGAATGCGCCGCGTAGGCAATTCGGACTGGGACAGAACGGACAGGCAGAGACGTCTCCTTATGGCGGGATTTAATAAGATCGGGCAGCTGGATACGGCTCAGATGCTGGAGCTGGCGGATGAGATCTTCCCTTATCTGTCAACGGATATGACCAACAAAGAGCTGCTCAGCTATATTAAGACGGTTTCGGTCGTCGGAATCTCCAATGTCGAAAGCAAACGCCTTCCGGTCGACGGGTATTATACGAGTGAAACGATCAACGGCATGTCTGTTCTGGTTCCGAATCTTCCCTCGAACAGTGAGATGCTGAAGGAATGGCTGTACGGGGATGAGGCAGACGAAGAACTCCTGAAGCTGTGCCATATTTCCGACGAAACTGCAGGCGGAGCGGACAGCAGTGCGTCTGCAGGATCTGCGCAGCCGGCAGGGTAAGGCTGAAATTCCTTCGACTTTTAAAACAGGTTGTCTGAAACGTGCGTCAGCTGACAACTCTGACCAGGTGAAATTATGAAAGCATATGTCATAACGCATGTATCCTCCTTTGAACCGCGTGCCGAAGCCGTGGGGAACTGGCTTCGTGAACAGGGTGCGGATGTAAGCTGGATCTGTTCGGATTTTGATCATATCGGGGGATGTACCGTTTCGCGGGTAAATCCGGATCATATCTACCTGCACCTGGATCCCTATCAAAAAAATCTTTCATTGAAACGGATGAAGTCCATTTATTCTTTCGCTGAAAGTGTCGGAAAGTATCTCTCCGGACGGCAGTTTGATCTTCTTTATATCATCGTGCCGGCCAATTCGTTTGTCCCTGTTGCGGAAAAACTGAAAAAACAAAGCGGTGCAAAGGTCGTATTTGATATTCTGGATCTCTGGCCGGAATCGATCCCGATCCCCGGCATTCAGAAACTGCCGCCGCTGAAAATCTGGAGGAATCTGCGCGACAGGCACATTTCCTGTGCGGATCTGATCTTTACGGAGTGCCGCCTCTATCAGGAACTGATTTCTCTTCCCCGGGAAAAAACGCATACGCTGTATCTCTTCGGTAAGAACGAAGAAGAGATTTCCGGATCGGGAAACAATGAAACAGCCGATATTTCTTCTCCCCTCCGCGTGGCTTATCTTGGCTCGATCAATTATCTGATTGACGTACCGATGATTACGGAAGTCCTGAGTGCTCTGCAGAAAAAGACGCAGGTGACGGTGGATGTGATCGGCGAAGGAGAAACAAAGGAAAAATTTCTGAAGGCACTCGAACAGACAAAAGTGACGATCGCGGACCACGGTGCGGTCTTTGATGAAGATCAGAAAAAGGAGATCCTTTCGAAATGCCGGTTTGGTCTGAACATGATGGT
>JABUSX010000261.1 GCA_021442545.1 Eubacterium sp.
TGCGGCCTCCTGGTCCCAAACCAGGCGCTCTAGCCAAACTGAGCCACACCCCGGTTTTCCTTCGGACCCGAAAACCACCTGTTCTCCTCCGAGACCTTACATAGTATATTATATGAAAAACCCATTGTCAATTACAGATTTATTTTTTTTGCACGGGGCATGAATGCCGCATACATCAGCCGTATCTCACTTCAGGGCGTCCATTATCTCACTGTAACTGATGGAATCAACCCAGGCAAGGCCGGGGTCACCAGTCAGTTCAACAGCTTCACAGGCGGTCTCGTATGACGGTTTGACAGTTACAGTCATACTTCCGGACTCAGTGACAATGGTAACAGGCCTCGAAACATCCACAAGCTGCGGATTAAAAAGAATATCAAAGTCTCCGTTCACTTCATCTGCCGTCAAGGTGATACTGTTGTCGTCCGTGTTGTAAGCGGCTGTAATGATACCGCTGTCTGCACCTGAATCAGCCGAAAGCCAGTAAAAGCTGTTCACTTCACGCAAAGGAGCACGGCAGGAAAGATCCCAGACCAGCTGCTCCGGGGCGGGGTTACGGGTGAAGCCGTTAACATAATCCACCGCACAGGTCATATCCGATACGATATCCATGCCTTTCTCATTTTTCAGCAGCTCTTCTACCTGTTCATTCAGCTCAGTTTCATCATAATAAGCATAGGAGAGCCCCATTACATCCATACCTGATGCGCCAGGCAGGGCAAGAAAGTCATCCAGCCAGTCCTCCTCCGCGGCCCGCTCGGCAAAGACTGCCGGATCAGCCAGAACTTTACATTCGACTTCCTCATAATCCGAAAAGTTATGTCCTTCGGGAACATGTACCCAAACCTGATGAGGATATCCGAATCCATATTTTTCCCGTAAGCTGTTCAATATGTTTTCCATTTCAGCTCCGCGCACACAGCGCATCACACTTTCCGAATAAAAATCACGCACACCCACCTGAATGGCAATCGGCAGATTGGCCATATTCAGCATGCTCACACCGTTTGGATGACCGGAGGACATATTGACGGCCGCAAAGCGATCTGCCATGCGCGGAGAGATCGCATACACGCCGTCACCGCCCGCCGAAAAACCCATCAGATAAACGCGGTTCGGGTCAGCCCCTGCAAACAGAATCATATTGCTGATCAGCCGGTCATAGAAAGCATAGGACTCGTCACGGAAATGCAGATTCCACTCGTCTTCTATGCCTCGGCAGGCTACGTAAATGCCGTTTTCCACCCGGCCCTTGTAATATTCACACATTTGCTGCCACTGTTCATCATTGGCCTCCGCCGGAGCGCCGCCGCCGCCATGCAGGGTGATATAAAGGGGATACAGCCCGTTTTCATCCGGTTCTCCCCTTACCGTCACGAAGTAACGCATAGTTCTGTCGTTCTGAGACATCTCACAGATAATGCCGTCCGAGTACTCTTCAACAGCGGAAATTTCTTCAAGGCGCTCCTCATCCTCTCCGGCCTCCGCGGCATAAGCCTCCCATGCATCCTGTATGAGTTCGTCTGCCTCCTCGCAGCTCACCGACGTTTCCTCTGCCGGACAGACGGCACATGAGCAAAATACCACCAGCAGACACAATACAGCAGAAAAAATTTTTCGTTTCACAGACACCCTCCGCCTCTTTCTTTACTTTGTCATAATTATTATAATGGATAAGAGCGGAAATGATATTTATCATCTCTGCCCTGAGCCTCCCTGTTGCTTTTGAATCCGGATTCCGTACAGACAATTTATGATCTTTCTGTCACGCTCAGATATTTTACTCAGATGTCCGAAGGATTCGTACTTTTGAATCTGTCATCTCCGGCCGGCTCAGGTATTTATATAACTGTCGCAGAAAGGACATCTCCCGGCATATCCCGTCGCGGCCTGAAAGGATGCGCCGCAGTTCGGGCACCGGACTCCAACCATGCGAAGTAAATTTGGTTCAACAGGCTTATTCTCCATGAGCTCCTTCTCACGGTAAATATACTCATTTCTTACAGAGTTCTTATCAAAACCCCATTTTCCTTTGTATTCATAAATATCAATGGTCATTCCGATCGGATAATCATTGCTTCCTTTCGTAAAGGCTGTATTAATCACCGATTCACGCTTGTATCCTCTTTCGTCAAAATAGCGGACGCGGGTATTGTACGTGTAGCTGTTATTTACCGTATAGGCCGTGTTTTCAACATATCCGTAGATCTTCCCGGTGTATTTCCTTCCCTTTTTTACAATATTTCTTGCCCTGGATATTGTCAGAAACACACTGAACATCAGAACCGCACCAAGGAGAACAAATATAAGCGGCATAAACACGAAGCCGATCTGAGAGGTGATCGGTTTAAACAGGAACAGAAAAAGAATCGTAAGGAACGTTCCGACAGCGGCAAAAATACCGCCAACCAACATCAGTATTTTTTGAGCTGCATTCATCTGTAATTCCTCCGAAGTGACTGTTTTCCCGACTGCGGTTTATTCTGCGCTGCCGGAATATCTGTTACGAACCATTAACGCTTAAGAATTCCGGCTATTGCCCGAAAGGCTTTTCCGCGATGGCTGATCCGGTTCTTTTCCTCCGGAGAGATCTCCGCGGTACTGCAGGAAAGATCCGGAAGATAAAAGATCGGATCATACCCGAAACCGTTCTTCCCCCTTGGTTCGTACCCGATCTTTCCTTCGATCGTTTCACGGACTGTCTCCTCCGTTCCGTCCGGAAAAACAGCAGCAACGGCACAGACGAAACGAGCCGTTCTTTTTTCTTTCGGTATATCATTCAGACGGCGCAATATCTCTGCATTCTTTTCACTGTAAGGAGTATCTTCACCCATATAACGCGAAGAATAAATTCCGGGTTCTTTGTTCAGGGCATCTACTTCCAGGCCGGAATCATCCGCAAGAACGACCGCATCTGCGTACTCTGCAGGCAGGGCAGCCGCAACGGTTCTCGCTTTGATCTGCGCATTCTCTTCAAAAGAAAGACCGTCTTCTATGATCTCGGTATCAATGCCGGCTTCCTTCATGGTCATCAGATCCGCCTGAAAAGACAGTTCGTCCAGAATTTCCCGGATTTCCACAAGTTTATGGGCATTACCCGTCGCAAAGATGATACGCATGATTTTTCCTCCGTTTTGCAATCAATGGTCCTGTTCATTTCGCCTCGGCGGCTTCGGACCGGGATACTGGAGAAAATAGGTCTTCAGCATTCCGTTATAGATTTTGCGGTTCTTTGCCGCTTTTCTGCCGATGCATTTTTCCGCGTCTTCGTAGGCCGTAATAAGATACATCGACCAGGTGTCCAGATGAGAAAAACGTTCTCCGAGGGTTTCATACAAAGCCGGCAGTGCTTCCTTTTCTTCAAGCCGTTCCCCGTACGGAGGATTAGCAACCAGAAATCCGTAGGAACCGGAATGAGAAAGCGCCGACAACGGTCTTTGCTGAAAATGGATCTGTTTATCCACACCGGCACGAACCGCATTTTCCCGTGCATGCCTGATCACGCTTCCGTCCAGGTCATACCCCTGAATATCCGAATCTGCGGAAAGATCCAGCAGATCGTCGGCTTCTTCCCTCGCTCTCTCCCAGATTTCCGAAGGCATTCCCTTCCACTCTTCGGAAAGAAACGAACGCTGCCTTCCCGGAGCCATATTGGATGCGATCATAGCCGCTTCAATCGGAAAAGTACCGCTTCCGCAGAAAGGATCCACAAGGATCCTGCCGCCCTTCCATGGTGTCAGAAGAAGCAGGGCTGCAGCCAGTGTCTCGGAAATAGGAGCCTTCGACGCTGCCTGCCGGTAGCCGCGCTTGTGAAG
>JABUSX010000239.1 GCA_021442545.1 Eubacterium sp.
CCTATAAGACAGTTGGCGGAAAGAATTACTTCTCCGGATGGAGCAAGGCGCTGAAACGGAAGATCACAAAATAAATCAAAGCAGACTGCGGCCGGACGGGTTCACCCCTCCGGCCGTTTTTAATGGGACAGCTGCAGGTTTTTTTCAAATTCAGATTCGACATTAATTTCTTCTAAGGCCGTTTCTGAAGTTTTGTTTTCCGCTGGCGCACTGCTTAAGTCCTGAAGAACCCTTAAAGCATTTTTCGGATTGTAATTCGATTAGATTTATAATGAATTTCGATATCAACCTTTCGGGATAAATCAGGAGCCCAAGGAGATTCAGAGATAAAAACAAGTGAAAGAAGATGATATCTTGTCTCAAAATCATTATAGGTATATACTTATATCAGGAGGAGGGATACGAAATGGCAAGCAAAGCACAGATACAGGCTCAGAGGAAATATGATAAAGAGAATACAAGGCAGATTCTCTTGAAATTAAATCTGACAACGGATGCGGATATTCTGAAGAAACTGGATGAAGTAGATAATCGTCAGGGATATATTAAATCACTGGTGCGCAGGGATATGCGGTCGTTATCGGATGTTCTTTCGGTGGATTCCATTCGCCTGCTGCTTTTGCCTGCGGCCAGGAAGTATAAGTTTTCAAAAGTGTTTTTGTTCGGATCTTATGCCCGGGGAGAAGCGACAGCAGAGAGTGATGTTGATCTCCTTGTCGAAGGCGGTACCATGGAAAATATGTTTGATTACTATAATACAAAGGAAGCATTGCAGGATGCATTTGGAAAAAATGTAGACCTCGTTATGGAACGTGCTGCAGAAAGGGATAACTCACGATCCGGAAAACGGTTTCGTGAGAAACTGGAAAGGGAAAAGGTATTGATCTATGCTGAAGATAAATGAGAGAGATAAGGATTATCTTTTGAACATCCTTGATCATTGTGACCGGATTGAAGCTGCGATAAACCGTTTTGGAAATTCAGAAGAAACATTTATGAATGATGCCGATTATCGAGATGTTATTAAGATGAACCTTTTCCAAATTGGGGAAGCGGTCAATCAACTGACTCAAAATTTCAAAGAGGAAATATCGGACATACCCTGGCACCAAATGTATGGGATTCGGAATATCATTGCACATGCCTATGTAAAAGTAGATGAAGAAATCGTCTGGTCTACTGCGGCAAAAGATGTTCCTGCTCTGAAGTCGCGGCTTGAAAGAATTCTGCTTTTGTAAACAACCCGGGCAAATGATAACGATCTGAAAAACGAAACAGAAGTATCAGGAATTCAGGTTTACCCATAAAGCGGGGCGGACTCCGCCGTCGTCGTCACTGACGCACCTGCCGAGGTCGTGGATGTAACCGCCGACGTAGACATAGGCGGCCATGTTCGGGTCGCTTCCGGGGGAGCGCAGCCACCACCAGCAGCCGGCGTCAACGTTGTATTCCGGGAAATATTCGCCTTCTCCGTACTCATATCTTTCGGCAATTTCTTCAATGATGTATCGCAGCTGCGTCTGGACATTGAACGAATAGCATCCCTCATAAAATGCATATTCCGTGGGACAGGTGATCCTGTCGCTGTCGGACGGGAAATATTTTTGTACTTCATCGAGGGACAGCAGAAAGATCTTATCACGTGTGTCCTTTCCGCCTTTGGTCCTGCTTGCCTCATTATCCGGATTTTCAACGAGGGTTTCCGGTATAAAGGCCTGTTCTTCTTTGGAAAAGGCCTCATTCAGAAAATCATCGTTCAGCCAGGTTCGAAGTGTACAGGTTTCCCATGTTACCGCTTCATCTTCCGCATTGTACGGCTGCACATCCAGGGCATATTTGCTGACCAGAAGCGCTTTGTCATCCTGCACATCCATGACAATCCATTCGATGTCTTCTTTTCCGTTTTCCGTATCTCCGTCCTGCTCATAACTGCCGAACAGGACCGTATTTCCGACCTCACTGAACTCTTTTGCGTCGATCTCAAAGGAGGCTGCGGGAACCCCGGCCGATGTGAGAGTCAGTACAAAGGCAGCCGCGGCAGCCGTTATACCTGCACCGCAGATCCTGCGGGACAGAAGATTGTTCGTATTCGTTTTTCTGCTTTTTTTAAATAACATGTTTTATTCCTCACTGCGTCACATTCGGATGACGTGTTTTATATTTCTCACTGCGTCACATTCGGATGATGTGTTTTATGTTCCATATTTTGCTCTCAGTTCACACACGATGATTTTATCAAATGAATCCTGCTGAATCAATGCGGTTGTGTTGATACGGCGGGATTCCCTGAAAGCAGATGCTTTAAAAGGTGGGCACGGAGAATACAAACGCCGAAAAACACAAAATAAACTTTCCGGAAAATCTAAAACAAATTATATTTAATGCAGATGCTTTACGAATATGGATTATGTAAAGAGAATCAAAGATGACGTAATTGATATACGTAAAGAAGCCTTTCAGGCGATAAGTATTATTGGTCCAAAAGAATGCGGAAAAGTGAGTGATATCGCATATGTCAGGGTTATAATACAGTGATGATCAGTTATAAACGAGATGTTTGACTGTATGAGGAGGAGTGTTTTGAGCATACAGGAAGAAACGCGCCTGAGCCGGGCTGTAACGGTGGGGCTTCTGGCGCATGTAGATGCAGGAAAAACAACGCTTTCGGAATGCCTTCTTTACCATGCGGGGCAGCTGAGGAAGATGGGACGGGTGGATCACGGAGACACCTTCCTGGATACAGACCGGATGGAGAAGGAGAGGGGGATCACCATCTTCGCCAAGGAGGCGGTGTTCGATCATGGCGGCACGAGGATCACGCTTCTGGATACGCCGGGTCATGTGGATTTTTCGGCGGAAACGGAGAGGACGCTGCAGGTTCTGGATCTGGCGATTCTTCTGATCAGTGGGAGCGACGGGGTTCAGGGCCACACCGCCACTCTGTGGAATCTGCTGAAGCGCCATCGGATACCGGTGATTCTATTTATCAACAAAATGGACCTTGCCGATACAGATAAGGATAAAAGCCTGAAGGAACTGCGCCTGCGGCTGGATGAAGGCTGCGTGGATTTCAGCAGGGAACATATCGGATCTTTTTATGCAGAATTGTCTGCGGCGGGAACGCGTGCCGGTATGGTTCATGCAGAATCGTCGGCAGCGGATCAGAAGACCGGCGGCACTTCTGCAGAATCGTCTTCTTCGGATGAGCATGCCGATGCTTTTTATGAAGAACTGGCCATGACCGATGAAGACGCCATGGAGGAGTATCTGAACGGGGAAGGGCTGTCTCCGGAAACCGTGAAGCGCCTGGTTATGCAGAGAAAAGCCTTTCCGTGTTTTTTCGGTTCGGCATTGAAGGATGAAGGCGTGGAAGAACTGCTGGACAGCCTGTCGTTTTTTGCCGGAACCCGCGGTGGATGCAGCAATGATGGCAGCCGCATTCAGGGTAATGTGCAGGATAAGAAAAGCACAGATTTGATGTGTGTGAAACCTTCCGACGATAATCGTGTCTGCGACTATGAAAATTCGCAAAATGATAAGGAAACGAAGAAACTGCAGGTGAATTCGTCCGGGAATTTCGGTGCCCGTGTCTTTAAGATCTCGCGGGACGAGAAGGGGACGAGACTGACGCATGTGAAGATCACAGGCGGTTCGCTGAAGGTGAAGAGTCTGATCGACGGGGAAAAGATCGACCAGATCCGTATCTGCAGCGGCAATTCGTATTCTCTGGTGCAGGAGGCTTTTGCGGGCGATGTCTGTGCGCTTACGGGTCTTTCCTCCACACGGGCCGGTCAGGGGCTGGGAGAGGAAAAG
>JABUSX010000353.1 GCA_021442545.1 Eubacterium sp.
GTCGTCTGTGCCACATAAGGAATGTGGTGTTCTGCCATGATCGCCGCAAGATCCTTCCTCGGCTGCGATTTTCCGTTCGAAACCGTTCCGGCCGGCGTAGTCGTGGTATCCGCATACATCGGCGTTGCGGAGGAACGCTGGATACCTGTATTCATGTAAGCTCCGTTGTCGTAACAGACATAAACCATATCATGTCCGCGTTCCATTGCGCCCGAAAGGGACTGCAGACCGATATCATAGGTTCCGCCGTCACCGCCGAAGGTGATGAATTTAAAATGTTCGTCTTCCGGAAGACGTCCGCGCTTTTTCAGAGCCTTGCAGGCCGTTTCCACACCGGATAAGGTTGCGCCGGCGTTTTCAAAGGCATTATGAATGTAGCTGTCTTCATAAGCCGAATACGGATACATGTACGAGGATACCTCCAGGCAGCCTGTTGCATTGCCGATAACGGCACGATCTTCCTCTTTCAGAGCCCTGAGCACAGCACGTACAGCAATCGTGGCGCCGCAGCCGGCACACATACGATGTCCGGGTGCAAGCCGCTCAGGCTGATTCATCATTGTTTTCAGTTTATGATCTTTCATATCAGATACCCTTTTTATTCTCTCAATCCAATATATCTATGCTGTACCGCTTCCTTTTCGCCGTTTGCGACCTGTTCCAGTTCTTCGAAGATCGCTTTCACATGATCCGTTGTGAAATCACGTCCGGCAAGGCCGTAAATATAATTGACCGTTTCGATCATTACCTTGTTCCGATAAAGACCGGCCGGTACCTCCATGCCCAGCGGGCCGCAGTTTCCGTTATAGCTTTCGCAGCGGTCCATGATGGCGCAGACCTTGCATCCTGCGAGCGCCTGAGCAAGTTCCTTTTCCGGGAAGGGACGGAAAACACGCAGTTTCAGGACACCAACCTTTTTGCCCTGTTCTCTGAGCTCATCCACTGCCTGCTTTGCCGTACCGGCTGCAGACCCCATGATCAGCATGATGTAATCGGCATCCTCTGTCCGGTACTCTTCAAAGAAGCTGTACTTTCTGCCGGAAAGTTCATAAAAACGATCCGCCACATCCAGAATCACCTGCCGTGCTTCCTCCATCGCGATTTCCTGCTGCTTCTTGGCTTCCATCGCATAATTGGAAACCGAATACGGACCGACTGCGATCGGTTTTCCGGGGTTCAGCAGGAACTCTTCCGGCTTGTAGGTTCCGACAAATGCCTTTACGTCCTTATCGGCAAGCAGCTCAATGTTTTCTACGGCATGGCTCGTAATGAAACCATCCTGACAGACCATTACCGGAAGATGAACCGACGGTGTTTCCGCGATCGGGAAAGCCTGAATATAATTATCATAAGCTTCCTGGTTGTTTTCGGCGTAGATCTGGATCCATCCGGTATCACGTGCACCCATTCCGTCCGAATGATCGCAGTTGATGTTGATCGGACCCGAAAGCGTGCGGTTTACAAGTGTCAGCACGATCGGAAGACGATTTGATGCGGCAAGGAGAAGTTCCTCCCACATAAGAGCAAGTCCGGCCGATGACGTTGCCGTCATGGTTCTTGCGCCGGCCGCCTCCGAACCGATGGAAGCAGACATTGCCGAATGTTCGCTTTCAACCGGAATGAATTCGGTTTCGATCTCTCCGTTTGCGATATAGGAAGATACCATCTGCGGGATCTCTGTGGAAGGCGTAATCGGGAATGCCGGCATGACATCCGGATCCACCTGCCGGATCGCGTAAGCGACCGCTTCGTTACCCGACATTCTGTCTCGTCTGGCTGCCTGTTCGCTCATGGTTCCACCCCTTCCTTCATTTCGATTGCATTGAAGGGACAAACCTTTGCACAGATTCCGCATCCCTTGCAGTGATCATAGTCAAATGCCCTGCGCTTTCCGTCTTTGACCGGAATGCAGACATCCGGGCAGGTCGGCGTGCAAAGCAGACATTGTTTACATTTTTCATAGTGCCAGACCGGCGTGTTCGTACGCCATTCACCGGTCTTAAACAGACGGGACGTTCCTCCCGCAAACAGCTGCAGCCCCTCGGTCAGATCCGTATAGGGAGACTGCTCATTGATCTTCGTGATATCGGTCCGCATATAACAACCTCTTATTTCTATATTAAGTGCAGCAATCAGAGTTTTTATTTTCCTACAGCTGAAAGAGCCATATCCAATGCCTTCAGGTTTCCTTCGATCACTTCCGGCTTCTTTGCAAACTTATGTTCAAAGGAAGAGCGCATCTCATTCATAAACGCCTGTTTATCCATAACACCGCTGACAGCCACGGCAGCAGCCAGCATCGGCGTATTCGG
This sequence comes from Eubacterium sp., assembly GCA_021442545.1. Lineage (GTDB taxonomy): Bacteria > Bacillota > Clostridia > Lachnospirales > Lachnospiraceae > Bilifractor. The sequence continues at coordinate 2,313 of JABUSX010000353.1, forward strand.
GAAATTTGCGCCAAGTGTTTCTTCCGAAATCTTTCTGGCATCAATGACCACGACCCTGCCGTCATAACCGCGAAGCAGCGGCCGGATCTCTTCTTCACTTTTCGATGTGTTTACAATAACGGCACCTTCCGGCTTTAAACCGTTCGTTACGTGAACGGTATTCAGAAGTGTTTCATCCACGACCATCACGTAATCCGGATTATAGATATTTGAATGGACCCGGATCGGTTCCGTGCTGATCCGGTTAAACGCCGTGATCGGAGCGCCCATTCTTTCCGGACCGTATTCCGGAAAGCCTTGTACATACTGTCCGGTTTTGAAGGCTACATCCGCCAGCAGCAGAGCCGCCGTTTTGGCTCCTTGTCCGCCTCTTCCGTGCCAGCGGATTTCCAGGGTATTCTGCATATTCGTTCCTTCTTTCATTTTCAACGTGAATTTTGTTCATCTCCTAAAAGTCTGACAAAAATCATTATAGTGATTTGTTCAACTTTGTAAACACAAAATTTTCACTTGTGCGGTGAATCTTTTTCACTTTTAAGATTATCAGATGAATTACCTCACACCTGCTTTCCCCTGTTCATATTTCTGCATGTTGTTTTCTTCTTATATGATTAATCCGAAACCATCAAATAAGGGGGCTTTGCATATTGCAGAACACATTCTGCAATACGTCATGCCCCCATTAAATTCAGGTAAAAACCCATCCATATCTGTTCCGGGTTCTGACGCCGGAAATCAGTGACCGTGTTCAGTGTGTCGTACTTTCCTTCCTTCCGGAAACCTGCTGCCATTTTTCCAGCGCTTTATCCTTGTCCATCTTCGTCAGTTTCAGATCTCCGATTTCATCCGTCAGGATGAGATTCGCATCACTGGCCGGGTCTTCCGAGCGGATGGTTTCCGTAAGCGTATAGCTGTTTCCGTCTTCTTCGTAGGTATAGGTGACTTCCGCTCCTTTACCGAAATTTCCGGTGTATACACCATACATATATTCTTCCGCATTTTCCCTGAATCCGATGATGGAGCGGTCTTTCATGCTGATCAGGAAATAGTAATTGTCATTTGCCCCGTTATCGATGCTGTATGCTTCATCAAAATCGGAAACGGTCAGTCTGGACAGATCCTTCGGAACTGATGAATCCGTATTCTTTTCTGAGGATGTGTTTTTCTCCTTTCCGCCGGCGGTATCTTTTTCGGACGCTGCATTCGTTCTGCCGGACGTCGAATCGGTTTCCTTTCCGGAATCTTTGTCTTTTCCTGCCGTTGTATTTTTTTCTTTTCCGACGTTGTTATCTTTTCCGGATGTTTTATCGGATTTTCCGGATGCGGAACCGGTCTTGTTTCCGGATGTCTTATCTGTTTCTCTGTCTGTCTTTCCGGATGCGGAATCGTTCTTTTTTCCGGAGGCTGTTTCTTTTCCGGATGCCGCATTATTCTTTTCGGATGCCGTATTATTCTTTCCGGATGCCGCATTATTCTTTTCGGATGCCGTATCCGTC
>JABUSX010000334.1 GCA_021442545.1 Eubacterium sp.
TCAGAGAACAGATTCAAAACATCGAATGATAGCGGGTCGAAAAGTCATGAACAAAAAAAGAGGTCTTCTGGCTGTGGTTTCCGGTTTTTCCGGATCCGGAAAAAGTACCGTCACGAAACGCCTGGCGGAAGAATATGACGGTTATGTCCTTTCCGTTTCGGCTACGACCCGTCTTCCTCGGACAGGAGAGCGTGACGGAGTTGAATATTTTTTCAGAACAGAAGAAGAATTCAACTGCATGATCCGGGAAAATGTTTTTCTGGAATATGCATTTTATGTCAACCATGGTTACGGAACACCGTCAGCTTTCGTTGAACAGATGCGGGAGGCCGGAAAGGATGTCCTGCTCGAGATCGATATGCAGGGGGCTATGAAGGTCAGAGAAAAGTGTCCCGATGCAGTTCTGGTCTTTATTACAACACCGACCGCTGCCGAACTGGTCCGGAGACTGACCGGCAGAGGAACGGAAGATCCGGATGTGATCCGGTCCCGGCTCCGCCGCGCAGTGGAAGAATCGGCCGGCATGAAGTTTTATGATTATATTTTAGTCAATGATAATCTGGATGACTGTGTGGAGGAACTGCATCATCTGCTGAAAACGTGCCATAAAGGGTCAAAGTTTCAGACAGAACTGATTGAGACCATGCAGAGGGAGCTTGCAGAACAGGAGGAATTACAGGTATGATACATCCGTCTTATGTGGAAATGATCGAAAAGATCAACGCAGATCAGGGTGACCATGAGGATGCGCCGCTGATCACCAGCCGTTATTCGGTTGTGCTTGCGACTGCGAAACGTGCCCGTCAGCTGGTTGCCGGCCAGGAGCCCTTTGTGGATCCGCTGGACAAGTACGGCAACCCGAAAAAACCCCTCTCGGTTGCTGTCGAAGAGATCTATAAAGACAAGGTGCATATTGCTGCTGCCGGCAATAAAGCTGCAGAAGAAAATACGGATGAATCCGTTCAGGAAGAACTGGAACAGGCTGCATTTGAAGAAGACGGTCTGGAAGCAGAGATGGCTGACGAAACCGGCGATGAGGAATCGTCTGAAGAGACAAAAGCGGAAACGGAAGAGTGACTTTTGGCTGAACAAAGACGAAAAAAGATTCTTTTTATTTCCCTTGGCTGTGATAAGAACCGGGTTGATTCCGAGCGTATGCTCGGACAGCTTTCGGGCGGTTCTTATGTTATTACAGATGAGGAACAGGAAGCCGATATCATTATCGTGAATACCTGCTGCTTCATTGATGAGGCAAAGGAAGAAAGTATTCAGACCATCCTTGAAATGGCAGCATACAAGAAGGAGGGTTCGTGCCGGATCCTGCTTGTTGCGGGATGTATGGCAGAAAGGTACCGTGAGGAAATCTTTGCCGAGATTCCGGAAGTGGATGCCATCGTAGGGGTGAACAGTTATGCCCGGATCGCTGAAGCGCTGGATGCCGCAGAAGCCGGGAAACCGGTTTCTTATCTTGATGACTTCCGGAAACATTCCGGGAAAGAACCGCCGCGTGTCCTGACGACAGGTGGCTTTTTCGCATATCTGAAGATTGCGGAAGGATGTGACCGTCACTGTACCTATTGTGTAATCCCGTCTCTTCGCGGACCATATCGAAGTTCTCCGATGGAAGATCTTATTTCCGAAGCGGAAAAACTCGCATCTGACGGTGTAAAGGAACTGATTCTTGCGGCACAGGATACGGCGCGGTACGGAGAGGATCTTTACGGAAAAAAATGTCTCCATGAACTTCTGCGGGGATTATGCCGGATCGACGGACTGGAGAGGATCCGTCTGCTTTATGTATATCCGGAAGAGCTCTATCCGGAACTGATAGAAACTCTTTCGTCAGAGCCGAAGATCTGCCGCTATCTGGATATGCCGATCCAGCACAGTGAGGATCGGATACTGAAACGCATGGGACGGAAGACGACAAGAGAGAGTCTGGAGACGACAGTGGCCCGGCTTCGGAAAGAAGTACCGGGGATCGTGCTTCGGACTACTCTGATCACAGGTTTTCCGGGTGAGACAGAAGAAGAGCATAAGGCTTTGCTTTCTTTCATTAAGGAGATGCGCTTTGAACGCCTCGGTGTTTTTACCTATTCCCGTGAAGAAGGAACGCCGGCTTCAAAACTTCCTGATCAGATCTCAGAGGAAACAAAGGAACGACGCAAAGAGGAACTTCTTCTTTGCCAGCAGGAGATTTCCCTGGAATACGGCCGTTCTCTTGTCGGCAAGACAATGGAAGTTTTTATTGAGGGCTACATTCCTGCCGATGATATCTGGGTCGGCAGAACGAGGGCTGATGCACCGGATATAGACGGGCTGTTTTTCCTGGAAAGCAGCCGGGAACTGCATACAGGCGACTTTGTCACGGCACGCGTGACATCCGCCTCGGAGTACGATCTGATCGGAAAGGAGATCGAAGATGGAATTTTTCCGCAAAATGAATCTGCCGAATAAGCTGACCTGTCTGCGTATGGTACTGGTTGCCGTATTTGTTCTGTTTTATTATCTGCCTGCCCCGGCAGGGCGTATCATGTCACTGATCGTGTTTATCGTTGCCAGTCTGACGGATACGGCTGACGGATATATTGCGAGAAGATATAACATGGTCACGACCTTCGGTAAGTTTATGGATCCGCTGGCGGACAAACTGCTTGTCAGCGCCGCCATGATCTGCCTTTCTGCAAGCGGCAGACTTCCTGCCTGGATCGTGATCATTATTATTGCAAGAGAATTTATCATAAGCGGCTTCCGTCTTGTTGCTTCCGACAACGGAATTGTAATTGCGGCGAGCTGGTGGGGAAAGATCAAGACGATCGTACAGATGGCCATGATCATCGTGCTGCTTCTTCAGATCCCGGCGTTAGGATGGCTGGAAATCATTCTGATGATTGCAGCACTGATTCTGACGGTTGTGTCTCTCGTGGATTATATTGCAAAGAACAAGGGCGTTCTTTCCGGTGATATATAATATGTAATCAGAAGTTTTTTACAGAAGGATAACATCAGGAGGATTTTATGATTCGCATCAATGAAAATTATACACGTCTGCAGGGCAGTTATCTGTTTTCCACGATCGCAAAAAAGGTGGCGGCTTATTCGGAAGAGAATCCCGGAAAGCAGCTGATCCGTCTCGGGATCGGTGATGTGACGCAGCCGCTTGCCCCGGTTATTATTGATTCACTTCATAAAGCCGTAGATGAAATGGCAAAGGCTGAGACTTTCCACGGATATGCACCGGATCTGGGTTATGGATTTTTACGCAGCGTGATTGCAGAGGAATATCGGAGCAGAGGCTGTGCCGTTTCGGACGACGAGATCTTTGTTTCGGACGGAGCAAAGAGTGATTCTGCGAATATCCAGGAAATTTTTGCACCGGAGTGCCGTGTGGCTGTCTGTGATCCGGTTTATCCGGTATATGTGGATTCCAATGTTATGGCTGGTCGTACCGGTACCTACAATCCACAGACGGAAACATGGAGCAATGTCATCTATATGCCATGTACCGCTTCCAACGGCTTTGTTCCAGAATTCCCTAAGGAAGTTCCGGACATGATTTATCTCTGCCTGCCAAATAACCCTACCGGAACCACACTGACCAAGGATCAGTTACAGCTCTGGGTAGATTATGCCAATAAGAACGGCTCTGTTATTATCTACGATGCAGCTTATGAAGCCTACATCAGTGAGGACAATGTGGCTCACAGTATCTATGAGTGCGAGGGAGCCAGAACTTGTGCCATCGAACTTCGAAGCTTCTCTAAAAATGCCGGTTTTACAGGCGGCTTGTATGTAAGAC
>JABUSX010000354.1 GCA_021442545.1 Eubacterium sp.
CCCCGCAGTTGTACAGAAACCGGAGCCAGGGCTCCGGTTTCTGTACGTTCTGAACTTTAAAATTAAGGAAATTCAGTCGAAATTCAGTCTAGATAATAGGTAATGATCGGAGTGCTGAAATCGATAAGGTCATAAAGCTGTCCGGCAGCGTCGAGAGGCATGTTGACACAGCCGTGGGATCCGCCCCACTGGTAGATGTCGCCGCCGAAGGATCCGCGCCAGGTCGCGTCGTGGAAGCCGATGCCGTCGTAGGTAAACTGCATCCAGTAATTGACAGGCTGCACATAGTCAGCGCCCCGCAGAACGGCATTCTGCTGCTTGGCAAGAAGATAAAAGAGCCCCTGGGGCGTATTGTGGGCACCGTCCATCGTGCCCGAAACGACATCCGATTCCAGGACGACTCTGCCGTCTTTCCAGAAACGCATCTTCTGATTGGTCAGATCCACTTCGGCAAAGGTGTTTCCGAAGCCGTTGTGTTCGTCCGGTTCGCCCGCTTCTTCCGAAAAGTAAAACGGTCTGTGTTCTTTCGAGATGCCTTTTTTCAGATCCGCCTTCAGACGGGAGATCTCCGCTTTCCGGTTGATCTGCCAGCCGTAATCTTCCGTATTGCTCAGGACAACTTCTTTTCCGTCCTGCGTTACGAATGTGTGATCCTGCCCGATCGTATCGACCCGGTTAGCCATCTGGTTCACAAAACGCGCCGCCCGGTCATTCCATTTATCACCGCGGATATAGTTTCCGTCCTCATCTTTTTCCAGCCATCCCCGGAGCTCCGAGCCGTCAAGAACGAGATCCTCCTCACCGGGAATGTCATAAACGATCCGGAAGCCGGCCATGTCATTGAGCTGCTGCAGTTCCTTTTTAATAGATGCGTCGTTGGCCCGCGTCTGCGGTTCCCTGTAGGCACCGGAGAGTGCAGAAACATCCAGTTCGGACGTGCCGCTTTCCACGGCCTTCTTTGCTGCTTCCAGAACCGGTTCTTTGATCAGGGTCGTTCCTTCGTCTTCGGGAATAATATAGAAACAGGTGTCCTTGTCATTCCAGGCGATGCGTGCGCTGGAAGGACGGCGGTTGTTTTCCTTCCGGAATTCCGGAAGTGCAAAGAGATTTTTTTCCAGCAGTTCTTCGGAATAGGACTTGTTCAGGTCCACCGTTTTTTCCGGATCCGGATCTCCTGCAAACCAGAGCCAGGGATTCTGGGCATCGAGCAGAGTCTGAACGGAATCATCCGGCTCATACTGATAATCGAAATCGACATTCTGCAGGGTTTCCTTTTCTCCGTTCCGGAAAATCAGCGTCAGAGAGTAATCCTCCGCTTCTTTTTCCAGCGCCGGTTCGATCTCCGCGGCGGTTTTGTCTCCGACGTCTTTTCCGTTGATGGTGGTTCCCGGAAGAAAATGATCCTTGTAATATTCCGCTTTTGAGATATAAAAAGCGGCCAGAATGCCCACTGCCAGAAAAACCAGGCAGAGTACGATGCGGCGGATCTCTTTTTTCTTGGAGGGTTTGGATTCGTTCATAAAAAAAGCCTTTCGAATGCAGCAGCCTAACACTCCCAGTATAACGGTTCCCGGGCCGGTATGCCAGCAGATTCTGAATATTTCAGAACCTGAGACAGCAGGACATCGGAAGACAGAGCCCGGGCAGCTGCGGAATGAAGCGGTGAGGTATCAGAAGGCAATGACCGGACGTCTGCAGAAAGAAGCCGCGGGACATCGGAAGACAGAGCCCGGGCAGCTGCAGAATGAGAGCTGAAGGAAAGTAAAAAATGGCAGGCGGAACATCGGCGGAGTGAGGAGTAAGAAGGGTGAACAGCCCTTCTCTGCGCGGTTGCATAAGTTTTTGCAAGAGTGTAGAATGTGGGCATGAATATAGTATGTCTTGATTTAGAAGGCGTTCTGGTTCCGGAAATATGGATCGCTTTTTCGGAAGCGACAGGCATTCCGGAGCTTCGCCGCACAACACGTGATGAGCCGGATTATAACAAGCTGATGAACTGGCGGCTCGGGATCCTGCGGGAACATCATCTCGGATTGAAGGAGATCCGGGAAACTATAGCCGGGATCGACCCCCTGCCGGGCGCGAAGGATTTTCTGGATGCACTGCGGGAAGAAACGCAGGTGCTGATCCTCAGCGATACCTTCGAGCAGTTTGCCATGCCGCTCATGAAGAAACTGGGATATCCGACACTGATGTGCAACAGTCTGGAAGCGGATCCGGACGGTTCCATTACCGGTTATCGGATGCGGGTTGCAAATTCAAAGCTTTCTACCGTGCGTGCGCTGCAGTCTGTCGGTTTTGAAACGATCGCCGCAGGAGACAGCTTCAACGACCTTGCCATGATACGCGCGAGCAAGGCGGGCTTCCTTTTCCGCAGCACCGACGCGATCAAAGCGGATAATCCCGATCTGCCGGCATTTGAAGAGTACGACGAATTTCTTGCCGGAATACAGGCTGTCCTGAGAGCGTAGGCAGGCATGGAATTAAGAAAGCGGATCGCATTCGGGTTTATTCTGACCATCCTCTTGTCGGTGGTCTCTTTTGTGATCCTGTATTCGTTCATGGTCCGGTTCATGGTCAACTCGATCGGCCAGCAGTACGGTTTTTCGAACCCCAGTTACGAAAACCTGTATAACAATACGCTGCTGGTTTCCAGCCGCATGGACGATATGATCGAGATGCTGCAGGAAGAGGTGTCTGAGAATCCGGAGATACTCGAAGACAGAGAGTATCTGGAGAAGACCGGGAAGAAGCTGGAAGAAGGCGTTATCTCCCTCATTCTGACAAACGGAAATGTCATCCGTTACGCCAGCAACGATATGATCGGATATCGTCGTCTGCAGGAGCTGCTGAGTCAGGACAAAATGCCTCCGGACGGGGTCGTGATCAGCGGGCAGCTGACTGACGGAACGCTGTACCGCCGTATTCGGATTCAGTATGCGGACGGAAAGGAAGGAAATCTTTTCCTGATCAGTACGCTGAGCCGCATCGCACCGGAGATCAAAAACTGGCTGGCCATGACGATCATACTGGTCATCAGCATTCTGGGCGTGATCTGTACTTTGACGGCCAGGTGGATCTACCGCGGCGTGGAAAAACCGATACGCGAACTGCGGGGTGCGACGAAGAATATCCGCGACGGAAATCTGGATTTCTCCGTCCGGCCGAGCGGGATCGAAGAACTCGACGAGCTCTGTCAGGATTTCGAAGAGATGCGGATCCGTCTGAAGGAAAGTTCGGAAAAGGCGCTGGAGACCGAACGTCAGAACCGGGAGCTGGTCTCCAATATCTCGCATGATCTGAAGACACCGGTCACGACCGTGAAGGGTTACGCCGAAGGCATACTGGACGGGATCGCGGACACGCCGGAAAAAATGGAGCGCTACATCCGGACGATCCACAGCAAGGCCAGCGATATGGACAGGCTCATCGACGAACTGAGGGTCTATTCCCATATCGATGCCAATCAGACGCCCTATACCTTTGTGCGGCTGCTTGCGAATGAGTATTTCTCTGATTGTGCCGAGGAGCTTTCGATCGAAATGCAGGAGCGCGGGATCGCGTTTTCCTATGAAAATTCTCTCAAGGAATCGATCCTCATCGTGGCGGATCCCGAGCAGCTGAAACGCGTGATCAATAACATCGTCGGCAATGCCATTAAATACCGCCGGGAAGAAGATCCGTATATTCGTCTGCGGATCCGGGACGTAGGCGATTTCATTCAGGTTGAGATCGAAGACAACGGAAAGGGCATCTCGAAAGAGGATCTGCCGCGCATCTTCGACCGCTTCTACCG
>JABUSX010000046.1 GCA_021442545.1 Eubacterium sp.
AGAAGAGGCTCTCCCCCGGTGACGGCGACGCCTTCGAGAAGATTTTTCCGTTTCTCCAGAAAGCGGAGCAGCTCTTCCTCATCCATCTGCGCTTCTGCATTCCGGTCGAGCAGATCGGAATTGTGGCAGAACGGACACCGGAAGTCACAGCCGCCCAGAAAAACGGTGCAGGCGATCTTCCCCGGGAAATCCAGCAATGTCATTTTCTGCAAACCATGTATCTTCATACACGAATCCCTTCTTTTTTCGTACATACTTCCTTTTCAGACCGCAGTCTGTATACCGGAAATCCGAACCTCACTGTCCGGGATGTGATCATCAGGAGACCATACCTTTGTTCCCGCCGGACCGCAGTCTGTATGCCGGGCATCCGGATTTCGCTGTCCCTTCTGCGCCAGCCGCAGAACAGACATACCTTCGATTTTGTCATACTGTGGCAAGAATGTTGAGATTCCGGATCTCACTGTCACGAACATGGTCGTTGACGGAATAGGCATGTTTTTCGAGATCGCCGCAAACGGCTTTGGTGATCTCCCTGCCCTGCAGATCCTCAATGATCCACGAGGCGACTTCTTCGATCGCCGTGTATTTTTCCTCCGCCACGGCCGGATCGCTGTGATCTGCCATGAGGATAAAGGAAAGTCTTGCAGCCAGTTCCTCGGTAAACAGAAGCTGGCGGAGAGCACGGAAGCTCCACTTGTAATAGGGCATATACCGGCCCTGCAGCAGAAAGACTGCCTTCAGCGCTGCGTTAACGAACTCATGACAGGCAAGCTGAGCCGCTTCGGGCTCCCCGTGCTTCAGAGTCCTCATAAAGTTATACTGCCCGGACTGCGCCATGATCAGCAGATTTCCCGCAAGCCGTTTCAGCATGATGTCTTCCGGATATTCCATAAGGCGTTCACGGACCGCGGAAAACTCACCATATCCGTCATAAAAAACCTCTCCGTTCACGGCCTCTGCCAGTGCATAATCCGGAATTTCCAGCCACTGCTGCACGGTCAGGTTTCCGTCTGCCGCACCTACGGTCTTTTCAAAAAACTCTGCCGTCCGGATCACGCCGTTCCGGCTGCCGCCGACGGGAGCGATCTGCTGACGCCGGATCCCCTTGTATTCCTTCGGAAGCTTTGCATAGGCACGTTCCAGGCGGAAAGCCAGCTTCCTGTCAATGATGTCCTCGCCGGGCAGAAAGATACAGAAGCCGGGCTCATAGTCATGATCCTTTGAAATATCGTCATCGAAACCGTAACGTTCCGAACCGCTTCCGGTAAAGGCAACCGCTATATATGGCAGAGCATCCTGAAATTCATTTTCAAGCATCGGTCTGCCGTATTCCTCATAATATCCTCTGGAGAGTTCAATTCCGTTCATAGATCTGTTTTGCTCTTTCTTTCAGTTCTGTTTCCGTCAGGAAAAATCCGTAGTAACCAAAAACGGGTGCGCATTTTTCGCATACGAAGGCATAATAACCGTTCCGCGGCAGGGAGGGCGTATTCAGAAGATCTTCTGCCTTTTCAAGATACGCATGGATTTTCTCTTCACCTTTTTCTTCGCCGGTCTCCGCAGACACAAGATCTGCCAGATTCAGATACGTAATGGCTTCTTCCAGCTCACCGTCTTCCTTCTTTTTCATGATCGCAAGGGCTTTTTCGAAATACTCCTTTGCTTCCGCGTAGAGTCCCTGCTCCATAAGCGCAAGAGCCATGTTGTTATACAAAGCTCCTGTTCTTTCGTCATCCGGCGCAAGCGTCTTTTCGTAAACCTCCTGTGCCTTTCTGTAAAGAGGCATGGCCCTGTCCGCCTGATGAAAGGCCTTCAGTCCGGTTGCCGCATTTACCATCGTTGTCCCGTAGGTAATGGTTCCTTCCAGTTTCAGAGTCGAAAGCAGTTTTTCGGCTTCTTCGATCATCTGAAAACAAGCCTCTTTTTGTCCGGTTTTTCTGTACAGGCCGATCTGCTCATTCCGGATCGTCAGCATACCGTGCAGATCTCCCGCATGTTCGGCCTCTGTGATCCAGAATTTCAGATGCTGCTCCGCGGCCGCATAATCATTCCTGTTAAGATGCGCGTCCAGCGCGTTCAGCACGCGCCGGGTATCGATCCGCTCGCCGCCCCGGTTCATATTCAGAAGGCAGCGCTGCTCTTCATAGTCTTCCTTTTCCAGAAAGCCACCCATATCCCTGTTTCCTTTCCTTTCCGTTTTCCGGTCCGTACGATGCAGACTGACCCGCCGGTCAAACGCATGTCGTCCCGTATCTTTTCTCTGCCGCAGCAGATCGTTCTCTCTTTATTTCTTTATTCCGGCGTCTTATGCCGGCATTTCCGTCATGACAAGACGGGCTGCGCCGCAGATGCCGGCATCGTTGCCCAGCTTTGCAGTCACGATGGGTGTCTCCTTTACCGCGTAGAAAGACATGGCACGATAGTATTTTGCAATCGTGTCCGTCACGATCGGCCCGGCCTTTGAAACGCCTCCGCCGACCACAATGATCTCCTGATCCGAAACGAGGCTGAGCCAGGAAAGTGCCCTTCCGAGCAGTCTTCCCATTGTTTCCACACAGCCCTGCGAAAGGGCATCCCCGGATTTTGCGGCATCAAAAATATCTTTTGCTTCCAGATCCTTTTTTCCGGAGAGAACGGAAACCGCTCCCGGCACGGCAAGCGCCTCTTCGGCCAGCCGGACGATTCCCGTGGCCGATGCATACTGTTCCAGACAGCCCTTTCGGCCGCAGCCGCAGGACTTCGTTTCCTCCGGATTTACGGTCAGATGCCCGATTTCGCCGCCGGCCCCGTGTGCACCGTTCACAATATGGCCTTTTTCTATGATCCCGCCGCCGACACCGGTCCCGAGGGTGACCATGACCAGACTGTCATGGCCGCTGCCGCTGCCTTTCCACTGCTCTCCCAGCGCGGCAACGCCTGCATCGTTTCCGACGAAGACCGGAATTCCGGACAGCAGTTCCGAAAGGATTCCGGCCGCATTCGTTCTTCCCCATCCGAGGTTTGCACATCCTTTTACATAACCGCCTTCGTCGACCGGACCGGGAATACCGACCCCGGCTCCCTGCACTTCTTCCGGAGAGATCTGTTTTTCACGAAGAAGACCGCGGACGAATGCGGCAATATCCGGCAGGATATGTGCGCCCTTTTCTTCCCGCCGCGTCGGGATCTCCCACTTTTCGAGAAGCTCCCCTTCCTTCGTAAACAAGCCGTTTTTGACCGTCGTACCGCCCAGATCTATTGCGATGATATACGGTTTCATGATTCCCTCCGTTTTCCGGCCGCATGCCGGTTCCGTGTCTGCCTTCACTCCGATTCTGCATCTGCCTGCTTTTTTTATGCTGTTTTCCACTGTCTCCGGCTTTATTTCTTCGCCTTAACACCTTTTCCGTCACGTTTGCTCAGTTTCAGATGGTTCAGCGAAATCTGCCGCCCGGCATATTCAACCGTAAACTCACTGCCGCCCGAAAGGATATAGGCCGCTTCTGCCTGATCATCCTTTCCAAGCTGGATCCCCCTGACGCCGATTGCCGTCTTTTTCTTTTTCGGGATCTCGGAAAGTGCAAAACGGATGAAGAAGCCGCCCTTTGTCCGGATCACAAGGAAGTCTCCCTGTGCGGCAAAGCCAATGAAGACGACCCGGTCTTCCGGATCCGAAAGCTTTGCCGCAGCGATTGTTCGTTTGGAAACATCAAATTCACTGCCGTCCACCGGCACTGGACGCCGACGCCCCGGGGCATCCGGCTCGCCAAGACGCGTGCGCAGGAAACGAATCCCGCAGACGTGACCTTGT
>JABUSX010000397.1 GCA_021442545.1 Eubacterium sp.
ATATCGATCAGAAGAGTCCAGTCTTTTTTATCTGCAAGACGGGAAGAAACCAGACAGGCCGTCGTATCGGCACCGACAAAGCCGGCGATATTCGGAAGCATCAGAAGGCGTGCATTCTTATGAACGGACGTCAGATAATCGGCGGCACGGAGATTCAGAGCTCTGCTGAGTGCGGGACAGTACGGAACGCGGATCAGGCTGTCGACGGCGATGCCAAGGAAGAAGTGGTGCATGCAGGTGTTTCCGGCTATGGAAACGGCATAAACGGAATCGGCCGGAATACCGGCATGGCGTATCATTTCCGCCAGCATTTCCGAAAGACATCTGCGGATCAGAACAGACATCTCTTCCAGGGGAGAAATGTTTTCGCAGGGAGAAGAATTTCCTGCATAAGAAGCCTTACCGGAGACAGAGTGACCGTCGTGACCGGTCAGATCGGAACCTTCCTTCCGGTCAGAAATGTCTTCGGAAGGATCGGCATCGGAAGAAGAAGAACCGAAGACGGTGTAACCGGCACGGCTGATCACATCGGCACCGAAGCGGGTCTGCGGATTCAGGCGGCTCGAAACGGCTGCCTCACTGCCGTCTTCTCCGTTCAGAAGCCAGCCGGCGACCGTTGTCGTTCCGATATCGAAAGCGGCCATATAGACGGGCTTCTTCTCCGGACTGATGCTAAGCACATCATCCCCGCAGCGGACGGCCCAAAGCGGACCGCCTTTTCCGCCCTGAAGCGCAGAAAGTGCGGAAATGACATCCGGAGGGATTCGGAGGTCGGAACCGTCGAGAACCGAAGAGAGTCTTTCTTCGCAGGAAAGACTCTGCCCGTCCGGGCAGGGAGGGACGATTACTTCCTGCTGTTTCACAACAGGTGAAAAAATATCTGAAGCAGATTGTCCTTCCGTAAGAATGGCGGCGTCTTCTGTCCGCGCATAGAAGAGGACTTCCAGATCCTCCTCTATGATGAAGGAGCAGGATTTTACGATTTCATCCGGCTTTCCCGTCCGGCGGATCAAAGCCCTGCACTTTTCGCAGGTTCCGTTTCCTCCGCAGGGAGCGTCCGGGCTCAGACCGCTGCGGCGCATAAGGGCGAGCAGGGTTTCGCCGCCTTTTGTATCAATGGTTTTGTTTTCTTCCAGAAAATTAACTTTCAAGATGACCTCCTTCTGACGCTGCCGGCCATTCCTGAGTCGTTCCGGTTTCCTGCGGCTCATATGATTTCTGCAGCATTTTCGGTCTCTGAGGAGAATCTGTTTCCCGGGGTGCAGCTGCAGTCTGCAGTATATCTGATTCCGGAAGTGCAGCTTCTGTCTGTGGTATATCTGATTCCGGAAGTGCAGCTTCTGTCTGTGGTATATCTGATTTCGGAAGTGCAGTTTCTGTCTGCGGCATATCTGTTTTCGAAAGTGCGTCTGCTGCCTGCGGCATATCTGTTTCCGGAAGTGTTTCTGCTGTCTGCGGCACATCTTTTTCCTGCGGCATTTCCGTTTCCTGAGAAGAATCCGTTTTCAGGGGTACAGCTGTTTCCTGCGGTATATCTGCTGTCCCGGACGCTTCTTCTTTCTGAGAAGCTGCCGCAGCCTGTGCTTCCAATTTCAGGATGGCACGCCGCACGTAATCGGCATCTTCCAGGACCAGGGTCTTATCTCCTGCGAGGTATTCCACGTGATGCTGGATCTCATGGAGAAGGACGCGGCGCAGCTCCTTACGCATGCAGGCCTCATTGACATGACCGTAAACACGGGAAAAAGAACCGTAGAAGATCTCGATCCGCCTTCCGAGAACCGGATCAACGATATATTGCCCGAGCGTGTAATAATTATTCGATGGGATGGCCTTGTTATGCCTGACGGCTCTTGAAAGAGCAATGCCGCCGTTCAGGTCCCGCAGGTATTTCTGCGGAATGGTCTCCAGAATGTCATCCAGCATGTTTCCGACTTCTTCAAAAGTGAACATTTTTTCTCCTCCGGTAAATTAACAGGATTATAACAAAATACAGGAAAACAGAGAAGTCCGGGGAAGAACGGAGGACGGAAGAAATATTAAAATACCATATTAAGATTAGACAGGATGCCGGAAACAAGTTATAATTATACGGATTGTTTTTATAAGTTTGGTTGGAGGATATCATGACAATAAACGGAACGTTTGATAACGATATTTTAACCATTTTCCTGGAAGGAAGAATAGACTCTGCCAATGCAGCTGCGGCAGAGCAGGAAATTGAAGAGGTCGCAAAGCCCTATCCGAAGGCGGAAACGATACTGGATCTGGAAAAACTTGAATATATTTCCAGTGCAGGACTTCGTATTATTCTCCGCCTGCGGAAAAACCGTCCGTCTCTGCGGGTCATTAATGCATCAAGCGATGTGTACGGCGTACTGGAAATGACAGGGTTCACGGAAATGATGCCGGTCGAAAAAGCATTCCGCCAGATCTCCGTTGATGGCTGCGAAGTTATCGGAGAGGGTGCAAACGGAAAGGTGTATCGGATCAACGACGATACGATCATCAAGGTCTTCAAGAGCGCGGATTCGCTTCCGGAGATCCGGCAGGAACGGGAGCTTGCCCGGAAAGCTTTTGTCATGGGTATTCCCACGGCGATCTCCTACGATGTTGTCAAGGTCGGAGACAGCTACGGTTCTGTTTTTGAACTTCTGAATGCCCGTTCCATGGCGCAGGTCATGACGGAAGAACCGTCGAAAGTCGATGATCTGATCGACATCTTCGTGCGTATTCTGAAACAGATCCATTCTACAAAGATGAAACCGGGTGAACTGCCGGACTGCAAAGAACTGTACCGGAAAAGATGTAAGGTTCTGAAGGGCTTTATCAAGGATGAATATTATGAAAAGATTTCACGCATGATCGAGGAGGTTCCGGAAAGCCCCTGTATGCTGCACGGTGATTACCACGTTAAGAATCTTATGATGCAGGGAGATGAGGCCATGCTGATCGACATGGATACCCTGTGCATGGGAGATCCCGTCTTTGAATTTGCCGGAATTTACAGTGCTTTCGTAGGTTTCGTGGAGTTCGAGCCGGATGATCAGCCGCCGTTCCTCGAAGTGTCGAAAGAGACCTGTTTTTATATCTGGAAACAGCTGCTTATAAAATATTTTGAAACGGATGACAGCGAAACCCTGGAGCGGATCGGATTTAAGTGTGCGCTTCTGGGACAGGTCCGCATCATGGAACGTGCCATCCGCAGAAACGGCGGAAAAAAAGAAGGAAGCGAGATCGCTGAAGTTTCAGAGAAACATATCTCCGAGTTTATTCAGCATGTTGATAATCTGATACTGTAATATTAAAGATAGGAGAAGAGAGCATGATCGATTCCGTAAACAGCGGTTCAGCAGAAAGCTGCTCCACCGGAAAAAAGATCATAATAGATGCGGACGTCTCAAAGCTTCCTGTTCTTCAGGATTTTCTGGATAAGCATCTGGAAAACAAAAACTGTCCCATGAGCGTGACGATGGAGATCCAGATTGCGGCAGAAGAAATGTTTGCCAACATTGCAAATTATGCATATCCTGAAGGCGGCGGCAATATGGAGGTCTGTATTTCCTTTACGGAAGGAAAACCCTGCGTGATGACACTGGTTTTCACAGACAGCGGGGTTCCGTTTGATCCTCTGGCGAAGACCGATCCGGATGTTACCTTGTCTGCATTTGAGAGGCAGGTCGGCGGTCTTGGTATTTACATGACGAAAAAATCGATGGATGATCTTGCCTATGTGTACCAGGACGGACAGAATATTTTTACAATGAA
>JABUSX010000252.1 GCA_021442545.1 Eubacterium sp.
TCCTTCTGCCATGCCTGCGTTCCGGCTGTCTTTGTATACTGAAATCCGGATAGATCGGATTCTGCGCAAGCGGCTCGGAAATCTCCGGTTCTGCGGTTCTTCCGTTATGACCGCGTCCTGAACGTCCGTGCATACCGTAATCCTGATAAACCGGATTCTGCACAAGCGGTTCAAGGTTATCCCAGCGCGAAGCTTTTTCGCCCTGCGTGCTGCTCCTCTGATTCTGTTTTCTATGTGTAATGTGATTTTCTGCGCGATTCTGCGCACCCGAACGAACGCCGCCTGCCGGATGATCAAAAACATCCGGTATCTGAAGTGCGCCGTCGTCGAACGTATAGGCTTCCGGATATGCAGTTCTTACGGTCCGATCAGAATTTACCCTTCTATATTGCGGATGAGCCGTTGATTCTCTTCGTCCCATCGTTCATCCTCCCAGCCTCGCCTTTTCACACGGTACGCTCGAACACCCTCAGCTTCGCACTCGCCGAACGCGGATTCTCTTCCTGTTCTTCCTCTGTGGGAAGAATCGGATGTCTGGTTACCACGAATCCCTTTGATTTCTTCCCGCATACACAGACCGGAAAGTCCGGAGGGCAGACACACGGAGATTCGTTTCTGCGAAAGCTGTTTTTAATGATGCGGTCTTCCAGTGAATGAAAGGTGATCACGCACAGCCTGCCCCCCTTATTCAGCAGGTCTATGCAGGGATCCACCGCTTCTTCCAGCCCTTCCAGCTCACCGTTCACTTCAATGCGGATCGCCTGAAAGGTCCGTTTTGCAGGATGACCGCCCTCCCGGCGGTTTTTGGCCGGAATGGAGGCGCGGATGATGTCCGCCAGCTGACCCGTCGTACGGATCGGCTCTTCTGCTCTCGCAGCACAGATGCGTCGTGCAATGTTTCCGGCGAAACGTTCTTCGCCGTAGGTTCGGATGACCCGATAAAGCTCATCCTGTCCGTAGGTATTCACGACCTCAAATGCGGAAAGCACCTGTCTTCTGTCCATTCGCATGTCCAGAGGTGCGTCCGTGCGGTAGGTGAAACCCCGGGCAGGGCTATCCAGCTGATGAGATGATACACCGAGATCAAGGAGAATGCCGTCCACTTTCCGGATACCCTCTCCGGCAAGCAGTTCCGGCAGGTCACGATAGCTGCCTCGAAGAACCGTTACACGATCCTTATACGAAATAAGACGTTCCTTCGCGGCAGCCACCGCATCTTCATCTCGGTCTATCCCGATAAGTCTCCCCTTACCGGATAGCCTTTCGCAGACCTTCTTTGCGTGTCCGGCACCCCCTATTGTGCCATCCACATAGACCCCCTCTGCTCGGATGTGCATCTGTTCAATGCATTCTTTTAACAATACCGGTTTATGCTGAAATTCCATGCCTGGCCTCAGATGAAACTCCCCATATCCTGCAGTCCCTGGGCTATGGTATCCATATCGGTAAAGTCAATGTGCTCCGTCCAGCGTTCCTTGCTCCATACTTCGATGCGGTCCAGGTTCCCCGCGAGGACCACATCTTTCACCAGACCTGCATATTCCCGCAGCGTTGCCGGTACGAGAATTCTCCCCTGCTTGTCCAGTTCACAGTTTGTTGCGCCGCTGACAAAGAAACGGGTGAAGGTTCTTGCCTGTTTGTTTACGAGCGGCAGCGTGGAAAGTTTTTCTTCGAACTTTTTCCATGCTTCATGAGAGTAAATAGAAAGGCAACCGTCCATTCCCCTCGTCACAACGAAGCTCTCCCCGAGTTCTTCGCGAAACTTTGCGGGAATGATCAGCCTGCCTTTACTGTCAACAGTATGGTTGTACTCTCCCATGAACATAAAAGCTGCTCCCCCTGAAAGCAGAAGTCCCCAATTTCTTCCACTTTCTTCCACAATCTACCACTTGGCTACATTTTAGACAAAAAAAAGGGCCTTTGCAAGCCCTTTTTTCGCAGTCAAACAGCGCAAAACCGCGCATTTTAAACGCTTTACGCAGATGTTGTGGTCGGGCAGAATATGCCGCCCGTTATCTTGTTAAAAACCTCCGAAATTTTTTTATTTTTCTTTTTGAGACGCCTGAAAACGGGTAATCGGACATTCGATCCGCCGTGTAAAGCCGCGTTCCGGATCCGATCTTATATTTTCCTCTGAAGTGGTTCTTCATCCCATTTTCAATGCATGATCAGTTGGATTTTCAGCACTTCGTCCCAGAACTCAATAGATTACGACTGCATACCTTCCGATTTCATCATAGATATCCTTGAATTCCTTTTCGTCCCGTTCAACCAGTCCTTCAAGCGGATCACTGATCAGATAGACTTCCTTCTCCTTATCATACCCGTACAGAACCACACAGTGTTCACCGGAATACCATTCATAGGCTCTTCCTCTGAAGGTGGAGACGCTGCCCATATGAGCAGGATACCGCATATCGCAGGTCGTCCAGAGAATGACCGGAGAACCATTATCGAGGTAAATGCAAAGATCGTCCATGCTTGTTCCGGTAATATTGTGCGCCGTTCTTGTGTCTTTGTTCTCTCTCAGATAATCATTTGCCGTTTTCACAATGGCAGGCGGGAAACAGCCGGCCCCGCTCACAGAATGCGGATCTCCGACATAAGTAGTGGCCAGATCCGTTCCCCGGGGCAGATATTTGTCTGCAATCTCCGTTTTCTCCAGATCGTAGCCCATGGCCTTCAGTACGATCGTCAGAGATACCGATTCGCATCCCGTCGGCAGTTCCGGTTTCTGCAGAAGCCTCGGAACCTCTTTCACATAAACGCGTTCCCCCTTTGTCACAGCGGTACCGAACCCTTCCGGTACAACGATCGGTTCGGGAAGAAGTTCGAAACGTTCCGATGCAACACCGAATTCGTTTTCACCTATGATCGCATAGGCATTTGCAACAAACTCACCGTTATCGGAAAAGTCCACCAGATCCAGCTCTGCATACCAGACGCCATCCTTCGTTTCCTTCGCATCATATTCGAAAATATCTTTCTGACCGTTTTCTTCTGTCCAGACTTTAAAACGCACCCCTTCGATCAGGGAGTTTTCTTTATCTTTCGAGGCCGAAGCTTTCCTGTTCTTATCTTTCGCAGATGAAGAAGATGCATCCGATGCACCTGAACTTTCTTTTTCAGAAGACGATCCGGCTGCATCTGAAGCTTTTTCTTCAGAGGACGCTTTTGCCGTGTCTGAAGCTTTTTCCTCAGAAGACGATTTTGCCGCGTCTGAAGTTTTTTCCTCAGAAGACGGTTTTGCTGCGTCTGAATCTTTTTCTTCGGAAGATGACTCTGCCTTGTCCGAATCGGAATCCGTATCCGCCGCCCCTGAAGGTTTCGGCGTGGTTCCGGCAGATGAAGCAGCGTCTGCTTTTTCCGGATCCTTCTCGTCTTTCTCTTCAGAAGCATCTTTGTCTGCTTCGGATACATAGGCCGTATCCTCCACCTCCGGATTCACGATAACAAGTGACTGCTTGCCTCCTCCCAGAGCTTCCGTGTAAAAATAATTCGTCAGATCAACCGTGATCTCGGTTTCTCCGGCTGCGGTCTCTTTTCCTCCCCGCGGCGTAATATAAGCTCTGATCTGATAGGCACCGCCCTGATGATTCAGATCAGACACAGATCCTTCCAGCCGGTAAATGCCGTCCCCTTCCGAAACGGCGTCATACCAGAAGATGTTTTTTTCATCTTCCTTTGACATGACCCGGAACTGTATTCCGGAAATATCTTCTTTCGGCATTTTGGAAACGACCGTAAGAGAAAAGGTGCCGTTGTC
>JABUSX010000480.1 GCA_021442545.1 Eubacterium sp.
GTTCCGGAAATGAGGATGAGACAAATGGAGACGGACTGCTCCGGACCACGGAAAGAAAAATCACGGGTCCTGCAGCTGGATGAGGCGTGTCCTGATCAGGAACTTCTGAGAGAGGCAGGGGCTTATGTGAAAGGCGGCGGACTTGCTGCCTTTCCGACAGAAACGGTCTACGGTCTCGGCGGGAATGCGCTGGATCCGGAGGCGGCAAAAAAAATTTATGCGGCAAAGGGAAGACCTTCCGATAATCCTCTGATCATCCATATTGCTTCCGCAGAGGATATATTCCCTCTGGTCACGGAGTTTCCCGAGTCTGCCAGAAAACTGACAGAAAAGTTCTGGCCGGGTCCGCTGACGATTATCCTGCCGAAGAGTGATCTGGTTCCTTACGAAACAACCGGAGGACTGGATACGGTTGCGGTACGTTTTCCGGATAATCGGATCGCACAGGGGCTGATTCGTTTTTCGGGAGGATATGTGGCGGCTCCGAGTGCCAATCGATCGGGCAGGCCGAGCCCTACCTGCGCGGAGCATGTAAGAGAAGATCTGGAAGATAAGATCGGAATGATTCTGGACGGCGGTCCGGTTCGGATCGGTCTGGAATCGACGATCGTGGATTTTTCGGAAGATATACCGGTCATTCTTCGGCCCGGTTATATCGGGATGGATATGCTCAAAGAGGTCCTTGGGGAAGTTCGCACGGATCCGGGAATCCTGAAAACAGGAAAGGACGCTCCGCGGCCGAAGGCACCGGGTATGCGTTACCGGCATTATGCGCCGCGAGGCGAACTGACCATTCTGGAGGGAGAGCAGGAAGATGTCCGGCGGGAGATCCGGCGCCTTGTCCGCGAACATGCGGAAGCCGGAGAAACGGCGGGAATCATCTGCTGTAATGAAAGCCGGGAAGCATATCCTCAGGGAGAGGTTCACTGTATCGGAAGCCGCGATGATGAAAATGAGATCGCCCGGAATCTGTACGGGATCCTGAGAGCTTTTGATGCATCAGGCGTTGGCCGCATATACTCAGAATCTTTTTTTACTCCCGGAATGGGGCAGGCGATCATGAACCGTCTGATCAAGGCGGCCGGCGGCCGGATCATCCGGTGCTGAAAGGAAAGCGGAATACCTGTTTCTGATGGATCCGTACACAGAGGGCGGAAAAGAGTATGAGCGATAAACGAATCGATTACATTTCATGGGATGAATATTTTATGGCTGTTGCCAAACTGGCCGGTTTCCGCTCCAAGGATCCGAATTCGCAGGTTGGCAGCTGCATTGTCAGCAATGACAACAAGATCCTGTCGATCGGTTATAACGGATTTCCGAGGGGTTGTTCAGATGAAGATTTCCCCTGGTCAAGAGACGACGAAGATCCGCTGAAAATGAAATATATTTACGTAACGCATAGTGAACTGAACGCAATCCTGAACTTTCGGGGGGGAAGTCTCGAAGGCGCAAAACTCTATGTGTCACTGTTTCCCTGTAATGAATGCGCGAAGGCTATTATTCAGTCCGGAATCCGGACGGTGATCTATGACTCCGACAAGTATGCTGCCACGCCGTCTGTCATTGCTTCCAAGATGATGTTTGACGCGGCCGGTGTGACGTACCGCAGATACGAGGCGACTTCGCGTGAGATCAGGATTCAGGTGTAAGAGACGTAACGAAAATACATGAACAGATGCTGAAGAAGTGCATAGATGATTATTACAGCCGGATACGGCTTGAAAATGCAGTATAGATAGGAAATAAGGGGAACATTTGTGTATGGAGAAAAAGCATAAATTCCTGAAGAATAAAGCGGGATTGCTTTCTTTGCTGATCGCAGCCGTTCTGTCTGTATACGGACCGTGTGCTGTGGTTATGGCCGAAGAAGGGGATCCCGTTGTGACAAGTGAGGGCGGCGGTCCCGGTGAAGAAATTGTGCCGGCGGAGCCGCCTGCACCGACGGAACCGCCTGCACCGACGGAACCGCCTGTACCGGCAGAAACGCCGGAACCGACAGAAACACCGGAACCGACAGAGACACCGGAACCGACAGAAACACCGGAACCGACGGAGACGCCGGAGCCGACGGAGACGCCGGAACCGACAGAAACGCCGGAACCCACGGAAACGCCGGAACCCACGGAGACACCGGATCCGGAAGACGCAGAAGACGTAGTTTCGGAAGATACGTCAGAAGGTAACGACGGCACGGAAGAAGAAGGTGCGGCAGAAGAGAATAAAGACGAGGATAACAGTAAAGAAGAAGAAAGAAAATCGGCAGATCTGAGGATTCTTGTTTCCGGAAAGGGATCGGTAGCGGTTGCCTGGGAAGATAAAGAAGCCGTGATCTCTGCAGAAGACAAGCTGGAAATTCCGGCCGGCTGCGAAGTGATCCTGACTCCTGTGAGTGCAAAAGGTCATACTTTCGTAAAATGGGAGAAACCCGATGAGCTTGTGATCAGGAATAATGTTTTTTATATGCCTGAAAACGAGACCGTGATCAAGGCGGTTTTCCTGAGTGAAAAGGAGGCGAAGGAGCTATCGTCAAAAGAAGCGTCCGAAGAGGCACAGAAGGAAAACGAAGGGAAGCCGGAACGGACGAACGAAGAACTTCTGGCCATGCAGCATATCACGCCTCTTGCCGTCGGAAAAAAGGATTTCCGTTTCCGGAAGGTCGAAAAGGATGTGGTATTCGCCAATGCGGATATGGGGATCTATGAAGACATCCGTACGGATTCCCGGAAGATCGGAACGATTGCCAAGGATGGGCCGCTGTACATTCTGATGAATCTCAGCTCTGCCGGAAATCCGTGGTATTATGTGGAATCCGGTGATGCACGGGGATTCATTCCGGCTGACAGTGTTTACACGGATGAACAGAGAGCCGGGCTTCTTCTGACCTGGACGGATGCCATGGAAAAAGGAGAAGACCAGGGGAACACCGCTTTTTCATTTGCGGAGATCACCGTGCCGGTCAGCGAAAACGAAGCCTATCTGTTCCGGAAATGCACGACTTCGGATGTTGTGATTCCGAAGGTTCCCTGTCTTTCAAAATCAGACGAGGTCAGTATTCTTGAAGAAATGTCCGATAAGGCCCGTGTCTGCGGGACGATGGCAAAGGCTTCTTTGGGGTACGTAATCGAAGAGGTGGATGATACCTGGCTCTATGTGGAGTCCGGTGACGTTCGCGGCTTTGTCAGAAAAGATTCTGTTCTGACGGGGCAGGCAGCCCGGAACCGGATCGAAAGGACCGGCGGTGAGGATGCCGCTGTGCTCTGTTCGCAGAAAATCGGACCGGAAGAGAATAAGGCGACCTATTATACGTTTACATCCGTCAAAGAGGGAACGGCGGAAGATCCTGTTCGTGAAGCCATAATCAAATCGGCTGAACAGTGCCTGGGCCACCCGTATGTATGGGGCGGAACAAGTCTTCTGAACGGCTGTGACTGCTCCGGTTTCGTGCAGGGTCTGTATGCACTTTACGGTTATACGATCCCGCGTGTCGCGGAGAGCCAGGCCGCATACGGAATGCAGATCCCGGTGAGTGATGCACAGCCCGGCGATCTGATCTTCTTCGCTAAAAAAGGATATGTATATCATGTTGCTCTCTATGTCGGAAACGATGAGACGATCGAGGCATACGGAACCGCAGTTGGCATCATCCGGAATAAAGTTGATCATGCAAATGCAGTCTGGGCAACACATGTGATTCCGGACTAAGGGCAGGATGCGGACAGCAGCAAAGTTATTGCAAAGAGAACGGAACGCAC
>JABUSX010000474.1 GCA_021442545.1 Eubacterium sp.
TCAGAAAAACACTGCAGAGGGAAGATCATCTGAATATTCATCAGAGAAACACTGCAGAGGGAAGATCATCTGAATATTCATCAGAAAAACACTGCAGAGAGAAGCTCGTCTGAATATTCATCAGAGAATCACTGCAGAGGGAAGATTGTCTGAATATTCAGAGAAGTATTTTATGGCAGCTGGTATTTATCTGCCATCTGCTCATACTTGACGCGGAAGTGCTCATTATCCTTGCGTCTGTATTCGGTCAGGTATTCATGTGTGTCGTAGCCGCCTTTATCAACAAGAAGAAGGCTGGAGGCCAGATTGGAGCAGTGGTCGGACACACGTTCCATGTTGGTGGAGAGATCCGCCAGAATATTCCCCAGTTCCACGGTGCAGCTGCCGTCGCGAAGGCGCGCGATGTGGCGTTTCCGAACCTGGTGTGTCAGACGGTCGACAACTTCTTCCAGCGGTTCAACATTTTCGGCGATGGCAGGATCCTCTTTCTGAAGGGCCTGAAGCGTCAGATCCGAAACTTCTGTGACGGCAGAGGTCAGCACCTTCAGATCCTGCACTCCGTCATCAGAAAAGGCTATCTTTTTTCGGTTCATTTCCCGGAACGAATGCACGATATTGGAAGCACGGTCCGAAATACGTTCCAGGTCTCCGATATTCTGAAGGTAAACAGAGACCCGTTCACTGTCATGCTCCAGGAGTTCGCGTTCGGATGCCTTGACCAGATAGGCGCCGAGGGCGTCCTGATAATGGTCCACCTCGTTCTCGAGTGTGTCGACCTGCTCCGCTTTTTCTTCACTGAATCCATCAAGCAGTCCGACGGCAATCCTGAAGGCAGACATAGACTTGGCGGCCATGGAAAGAAGGACAGCCTGTCCCTGGTCTACGGCAACGGCAGGCTGGGTAAGAAAGCGTTCGTCAAGACGGGCAAGATCGTTTGCACGTTCCTGTTCCGCATCGTCTTCTTTATCCCGTATGGTAAAGCAGGCCAGCTTGACCAGCTTGTCCAGGAAGGGGAAGAGGACGATCGTAACGCTGATGTTGAAAATACTGTGGATGATCGCGATGCCGGCCGGTGTAGCCATCTCCGAAAGAAACGAGAATTTAAATATGGCATTCAGAATATAAAAGACCGCCATGAAGATGGCAACACCGATCAGGTTGAAATACAGGTGGATCATGGCGGCACGCTTCGCATTCTTGCTGGCACCGATCGAGGAGATCAGGGCAGTGACGCAGGTACCGATGTTCTGCCCCATGATAACCGGGAGGGCGACGGCAAAAGGTACGGAACCGGTCATGCACAAGGCCTGGAGGATACCGACGGATGCCGAAGAACTTTGAATAATCGCGGTCAGAACAGCACCGGCAATTACGCCGAGGATCGGATTTGTAAATGCGGTCATGAGTTTTGTGAAGTTCGGATCGTTTGCGAGAGGTTTCACGGCGCCGCTCATGGTTTCCATTCCGAACATGAGAATCGCAAAACCGACCAGGATTGAGCCGATATCTTTTTTTCTTTTTTCTTTGCAGAAAAGGATGAAGATGACACCGATGGCGGCCAGGATCGGAGAAAAGAAGGTCGGCTTCATGATCTGGAGAATGATCTGGTCGCTTTGAATTCCGGTAAGACTCATCAGCCAGGAGGTGACGGTCGTTCCGATATTGGCGCCCATGATCACGCCCGCAGCCTGGGCGAGTTTCATAATGCCGGAATTGACGAAGCCGACGACCATGACGGTCGTAGCGGAAGAAGACTGAATGACGGCGGTGACGCCAAGTCCGAGGAGAACGGCGAAGAGCCGGTTCGATGTCAGCTTGGAAAGAAGTGATTCCATCTGTCCGCCGGAAAGGTTCGTAAGACCTTTTCCCATGACGTCCATGCCGTAAAGAAACAGTGCCAGTCCGCCGATCAGTGTGACAACGCCCATCAGATTCATAAAAGGATCCTCCCGTGCCCTGGTTTTGACCCAAAAGTTTTCCTGCGTCTTCAGAAACGTGTTACGTGAATACGCAGATTCTTCCGGGATATCGGTGCAAGTCTGTAACTTGCAGATGCAGAAACTTTTTTTCCATGATCATATCTATCAGAAGACTGTAAAATCAGAATGTGAGGAATGTAAAATCCATGTAAAATCGGGAATCAGAGGTACGAGAGATCGCAGTATTCTGATATTATCAGTATCAGAAAACAGTTCATAAAGGCCGCGTGAAGGAAGGCGGTTACAGAGTTTATAGATATTCCGGAGATGAAACGGAAAGCCCTGCTGTTCAGAAGAGACCGGAGTAAAGACAGGATCTGCTGAATAAAACAGAGAGATCTGCCGTACAGGGAGGAAACGGAAAGACCGGGGTCTGCTGCCCGGATAACAGGAGGATGGAGACATGATCTATTGTGTGGAAGATGATACAAATATCCGGGAACTGATCGTATATACATTGATTTCATCCGGCTATGAAGCGAAAGGCTGTGAGGATGCCGCTTCGTTTTTTGCCGAGACCGATGCGGATAAGGCCGAACTTTTTCTGCTGGATATCATGCTTCCGGGCGAGGATGGGCTCAGCATTCTGAGAAAGCTGAAAAGCATGCCCGACAGGAAAGACATTCCTGTCATCATGATCACGGCGAAGGATTCGGAATATGATAAGGTGACCGGCCTTGACATGGGTGCGGATGATTACATTGCCAAACCTTTCGGCATGATGGAGTTTCTCGCAAGGGTCAGGGCACTGCTGCGAAGAAGCAGAACAGAGAGGATTGAGGATAACGAAGATATTCTGGAATACAGGGAGCTTACGATCCATCGGCCGCAGCACAAGGTCACGGCCATGGGGCAGCCGGTGGAACTGACGCTGAAGGAATTTAACCTTCTTGAATACCTCCTTCTGAATGAGGGAATCGTGCTGACCAGAGACATGCTGCTTTCCCGCGTCTGGGGCTATGATTTCAACGGAGAAAGCAGGACGGTGGACGTGCATATCCGGACACTGCGGCAGAAACTGGGGGTCTGCGGCGATTACATCGAAACGGTGCGCGGCGTGGGGTATAAGGTGGAAAAAAGAGAAAGGTAAGCATACAGGTAATGAGGAAGCGGATTTTCAGAAGCTTTGCGGTACTGGTCGTGCTGTCGATCATACTGACCTTTGCCGCGGTGGAATTTATTTCCTACCGGGATGCGCGGGAAAATATGGAGCGCTGGGTGGAAACGGATGCAAAGCTGCTGGCTGAATATGTGACCATGTACGGGCCGGATGCGATCAATGAAAAGACAGCCGGAGCAGTTGCCGGCCGTGTGACGCTGATTTCGGAAGACGGCACCGTTTTGTTTGAATCCGACGAAGACAGTTCTCAAATGGAAAACCATGCGGAACGCCCTGAAGTGCAGTCGGCTTTCGCAAACGGAAGCGGATCCGCAACGAGGCTCTCCGAAACACTGGGTCAGCAGACCTATTACTATGCGCTTCGGATTCCGGACGGAAGTGTGATCCGGATCTCACGTACAATGGATACGGTCATGCGGGAAGTGATCTCACGCATCGGCATCGCCATACTGCTGATCGTAGTGCTCTTCCTGCTGGAACTGATCATAGCGCGGTCGGTCACCAGACGGATCGTGGAACCGATCAATGCGCTCGATCTTTCCAATCCGATGGGAGGTTCCGGAAAGGAACCTGTGTATGAGGAACTGAGGCCTCTTCTGAACAGGATCGAGGAACAGAACCGGCAGATCCGTGTACAGATGGATGA